>JANNDL010000017.1:0-30337 GCA_031387665.1 Chamaesiphon sp. OTE_75_metabat_95
GCTACCGTGTATACACAAGTCGAATTTGACCGAGTTGCCATCCTTCAAAGATAGATTCAAACCGCCTAAGACCATTGACTAAGGTAGGCATACCAGGGGGTGTTTGGGAGCGAAAACCCGACCATCCTCCCAGCCGAGCCACGATCCAAATCGCCCAAGGTAAAGAAGTCTTCGGATGTGGGTTTTGCTGCTTGGAAGTTTGACCTTCAAGAGTTGGTTCGATTTGAGTCAGGCATTCCTGTTGGTCTGAGCTAAAAGCTATCGTCGCAGGCAAATCAACATTATCGCGACCTTCAACCATCTGTAATGTACGCACGGCAACAGATAAAGCTAGTATCGTCAGTCGTTGAATAGCTGAAATAGATTCTAGTTGTGTCGCTTCGAGATCTAATCCAGCTAATTTGAGAGTGGCGAACAATTGTTCAATTCGCCATCGCCATCGATACCATTGCAGCACTTGTAATGCTTGTTCGAGATTGCTAATTTCGTGGGTAGTCATCAATCGCCAATGCACAGCAACTTGACCGGAAGGCGGATTAATCTCTTGGACTTCCAGAGCATAAAGACTGATACTAGGTGGATAATCTTGATTGGTGAGATTTGCTGGTCGTTGAATTTGTACGGTTGTAAACCGGACACTCATCAGAGCGATTCTCTCCGTGCGTCCAATCCGATGATCAGCAGTTACTAACATGCTATAAGTTCCAGCACAAGGTTGTAGCTTGAGTTGGGAGTAGAGTGTTTCAGTTGACTCTAATAAGCACCGATCTGTCCGCACTCTCACTAGCACATGATTTGATTCGTCTGGTACTGTTGCCCACTCTTCATAGATGTCGGCTTCTCTATCACCGATATGAGTCACTAATTTGGCACCACCAATCTCAAAGCATCTGTGACTGCGTTCTGCTGCGGCTAGCCATTTGTATGACTCTTTTTTTTCGATTGGTAGCGTTTTATATTTTCTTTCGGTCTTGCTTGGTCGCTCTGGATCACGAGTCCAGATCTGGATGTTACTTAATCCCAATGGAAATCCACTCTCGGCATCTAGTGCTAATGTCGGATGAATAAAGAATCCCACATCCCGATTATTTCCGACGACTCCTAATCCTTCTGCTTTTAATCTTCCCGCGTGAGACTGTAAATTAATCTCACTGGTATCACTCAATGCTAGGATATGCCGTCCTTCCACTTGTTGTTCACAATGGTCGCTGATGCTGCGGACTAGTTCTGATCTTGTCACTTTCTCATTTTCCAAGAAGCGATAGTAGCCGATTTGCTCTGCCCAGTTTTGGCTAATTTGGCGGATGTTTACTGTCTGATGCTGGCTGATGGCTGCATACAATGCCGCCCCCTTTTTACCAATCTGGGATCTCCAAATGCTTGCGAGTCAATTAAATTTGCATGGATTAGAATTGGGTTTTCCATTTGCGCTTGTACTTTTTAGGTCTTTTTGATTCTAAACTGACTTGTGTATACACGGTAGACGGAGGGGTGGCGCGGAGCGACGGGGTGGGTAGATCTTTACTAGATAACAATCATCTTCGATCGATTCCTCGCTGGAAATTCAACCCGATCGAATCTATTATTTGAATCGATCGAATGTGTGACGATCGAAGTTGGAGAGTTTCAGCGGAGATCTAACCCACCCCACCCTGCGGGCACCCCTCCCAAGAGGGGATTTTCGACTGACTACTCGTTCATGGATTTATATGTAGCAACGGCGGATGGAGACTGTCCGGTGAGGTAGCGGAAGATCCAGTATTTGAAGATGGTGTCGATGAGGACGGGGAAGGTGGCGATGAAGAGGGCGTTGAATTCGCGGTTTTCGGGGATGCCGAGGTGGTTAGCAGTGCCTGCGAGGATGATTTCCCAGCCGTGGGGGGAGTGGAATCCGACGAAGGTGTCGGTGAGGAGGATGATGATGAAGGCTTTGGCTGAGTCGCTGAGTCCAGCGATTAGCTCATCAATGAAGCCTTTGAGGATATTGATTTGTTGCTTGCTGTGGGTGATCAGCCAGCCAAAGGCGATCGCAGCTAAGATGTCCGCAAACCAATTTTTGACCGCTTCGGAACTTTGACGGTAGAAATCTTTTTTGAGGTCTTGGGCTTTTTTAACGATCTTGACATCGATTTGCTCGTTGGTGAGCTTGGGAGTCAGAACCAGTTGCTCGAATTTGAGCTTCTGCTCGTATCTTTCTAGTTGCTCGAATGCGTGTCGTTCGAGGTTGACGTTGAGGAAGATATCTGATTGGTGGGAACTCCGATAGAGATTGACTGCTGGTCCAATGATGATGATTTTGGAGATATATTGGACGATCAGCGGTACCAGGATCAGCATCAGGATAAATCTCAGCGCAGATCGAGTTTTGCCTTGACTAAACCGATAGTTTTCGAGAACTTGGGTTTCAGCTTTGGGGTTGAGATCTTGCTGAAGCCGCCGGAAGGTGGCGATTAGAGACGGATCGACGAAAGGTCTTTTGTTGATGTTTTCACCTGTTGGATTGGGCATTTTGTTGGACTGGCGACGGTTTGGCGATCGATTTTCACTCCGCACAATCTCAGCGGCGGTATCAATAAATCGATCTGATCGATTAGACTCTGGTAGTGGTGGCGCAATCAGATCGATGGCGCGTTCACCGAAGCTCGATCTCTGAGGATTGAAATTTTCTAGCTGTTCATTATTATTGGCGTAGCGGGTGAGGATCTCATCGATGAAGCTGAGTTTCTCTAGAATACGGGCTTCATATTCGATATCCTGAGTGTAGGAATTGATATCATTGGCTCCCCTACCTTCAAACTGTTGTGGATCGGGCGATTGCGGATAGTTATTACCCGTGACGGTGCGGCTGGTTTGAAATTCAGCGAGTCGAATCCTAGCAATATTCAGATACTTATTCAGATCGTTCTGAAAATAAGCGGCGACTTGATTGTTAGAATACTCTGAGGAAATGACGATCTGTTCACCTCCAAAATGTTCATCCTCGATCGCCTTAATCTTCAACGCTGCCTTATAAGCCTCATCCAATGCTCGATCGGCTGTACGATAAAACCACTGATTTGCTTTACGCCAGTACTGACCGAGTTTGCTTTCCATTGGGTTTGATGGGGGGGTACTTCGGCTACGCTCAGTAACCGTGAGATTGTGTGCAGTTCGGCTCCGCTCACTGAGCGGAGTCGAAGTGGGCTTGTGGAAGACGGATGATGTTGATGATGATTGGAGCTAAAAGGGTGTTGGGTAAAGCAATTTGGATTGAGGGGGGGACGCGCAGCGGTAAGACGGATGCTTTGGTTGGTCAATTTTTGCAGTGGTTGGACGAGCGGGCTGTGCAGGGCGAACATTCACGACAAAATGCCAAGATCTTGGTGTTGGCGGGTAATGATGATAGTAAGCGAGATTTGGCGGACAGGTTGAGTGCCAAGACTCATGGTAAATATCCAATTTTGGCGAAGACGACGATCGGATTTATTCAAGAAGAGGTGTTGTTATTTTATCCTCTTCTGATTCAGAAATTAAACCTTCCCGCTCATTTTCCCCTGAGATTGCGCCCTGAGACGGAGCAGGAGCTGGCGACGAAGCTGTGGAAATCATCAATGGCGCGGGTTAACTGGCGGGAGATAGCTCCATCTGAGTATCGATTTGTGCGGCGGATCTTGGATTTGCTCCAGTTGGCGGCTTATGGTTGCACGCCTTTAGGATCCTTGCCAGAAATTCTGCTCCAAGGTTTTGGATCTGGAGAGGGGAGTGATATTTATAGTTCTGTGGAGTCACTAGCGGCTGAGTGGCGGGATTGGTGTCTCGATCGAGGATTGCTGACTTATGGGATTATGACGGAGCTGTATTGGCAGCATTTATTACCCCATCCTGAATATCGCAGGCAGTTAGAAAGTCGCTACTGGACGCTCCTCGCTGACGATCTGGATGATTATCCAGCAGTTGGGCGACAAATTTGTGATGTTTTGCTTGACGCGGATGTCTGGTGCGCCTTTAGTTATAATCATGACGGCATGGTGCGCCTGGGTTTGAGTGCCGATCCTGAATATTTATTAGGGGTAAAAGCCAGGTGTATTGAGGTTAATACAGATCCTCGTGCTTTGCTCTATCTGGATTCCCTGGCAACGCCATTATTTGCCACCAAATCTAGTACTGCTACCAGCGTCGATGAAATTGTTCGCGCCGTCCTCAATCCAGGAATGCCGCCAATCTTACCAGCGGGAGTGAGATCGATCGAAACTCGCACCCGTGGCGAAATGCTCAAGGAAACAGCTCTAAAAGCGATCGAATTAATTACCAGTGGCAAAGTTGCACCCGCAGATATTGCAATTATCGCGCCTGGATTGGATGCTATTTCTCGATCGACTATTACTAATATTTTTGCACAACATCACATTCCGATCGCCCAGCTCAATGCTCAGTTACCGCTCAATAGCGATCCAGGTGTCCGCGCTCTCCTCAGCCTGATGGCACTCACTTATCCCAATTTAGGACAGCTCACCAGCCGCGATGAAATTGCTGATTTGCTCGTCACCCTCAGCCCGATTTACCCATCCCCCAACCCGATGCTGACTTTAATCGATCCAGTCCGCGCGGGCTTACTTGCCGACTACTGTTATGCACCCTCCCTATCTCAGCCGCGTCTGCTACCATATACAAATTTCCCACGATGGGATCGCCTCGGTGCTAGTGTTACTCAGGCTTACGATCGCATCCTCGTTTGGCTAGAGCGAATTAGAGAGCAGCAACCAGCCCCCCTGGACTTACTCACTGATGCAATTAGCTATTTCTTCCAACAGGGTAGCTATCTCGCCTTTGACAGGCTCTCTGCCCTGCGCGAACTGATGGAAACAGCCCAGCACTACTGGCTCGTCGCCGAACGCACCCACAGCCCAGCCGAATATCTGGAGTCAGCCCATCAAATCACCGCTCAATTTATCCTCCTGCTCCGCCAAGGGACAATTAGTGCCAATCCCTATCCCGTTAGTCAACTCCAGCCCCAACAGCAAGCTGTCACCCTCTCAAATATCTTCCAATACCGCGCGAGTAAACGATCGCACGCCTATCACTTCTGGCTGGATGTTGGCTCACCCCTCTGGGCAGAAGGTGGTGCCGCGACGCTCTATGGTGCTAATCTATTACTTCAAGCGTGGATATCTGCTGATCGAACGATGACTAAACCCTGGACAGAGGCTGATACTCAGGCTAACGATGCCCAACGGCTGACCCGAATTTTGCGAGATTTACTCCATCGGGTATCCGATCGATTGTACCTGTGCAATAGCGATCTAGCGATCGACGGACAGGAGCAAATGGGTACATTATTAATGCTAGTACATGGCGCGAATTTATCAGATTCGATCGAGAATTAGATAACCCTCACCCTAAATCCCTCTCCCTGAGGGAGAGGGACTTTGAATCCGGCTCCCTTCTCCCTCAGGGAGAAGGGCTGGGGATGAGGGCAGGGCTTAGGACATTTCTAGCTAATAAATAAATATTTATACCTAGCTATCTACTCCATAATAGACAAATTATTAATAGATCCACATGGCTCTCAAATTAATTCTTACAAAAGGCTTACCCGCCAGTGGCAAGACCACCTGGGCAAAAGAATACATCCAAAAATATCCCGAAACTGCCAACCTCTGCAAAGACGATCTCCGCCTCCAGCTTGGCAGTACTAATAAGCGCGAAAAAAGAGTAATCAAAGTTAGAGATTTACTCACAGAACATTATTTTGAAATCGGTTATTCAGTAATTTGGTCAGACACCAATCTCAATCCAGTTCATATCAAACGTGCTACCGAACTCTCCCAGTTGCATCAAGCCACACTGGTGATTCAAGATTTTACTAATGTCTCATTGGCTGAATGTATTAAGCGCGATTTAATCAGACCTAATTCTGTCGGGCAACAAGCGATCGAGCAAATGTATTATGATTATCTAGACAAGCCAGATCCAGCCCCAGAAATCAATCCACAATTGCCCAATTGCTACATCGTTGATGTCGATGGCACCCTCGCAATCAATAATACCCGCCCGCCCTTCGCCTGGAATCGAGTCAATGAAGATGCTCTCAATCCCGCCGTCGCCACATTAGTAGAAAAATTGGGACAGAATACTCAGATTATCGTCTTTTCTGGTCGATCGAGTGTCTGTCGCGATCTAACTATTGCATGGCTGAAACAGCACAATATTAACTACCAGGATCTATTCATGCGTCCAGCCGATGACCAACGCCCTGATGATATCCTCAAATCAGAATTGTACTATACTTATGTTCACGGTAAATATAATGCGATCGGTGTAATTGACGATCGACCAAAAGTTTGTAGAATGTGGCGCAATCTCGGTTTAACAGTCTTTCAAGTCGGCAATCCTGACTATGAGTTTTAAATAATGAGTGAAAAAGAGATTGCAATCGATCGAATCAAGCAACAGATGAATGATATCAGTAAAGAAGCTACTGCAAATGGAATGACTCCTGAAATATTAGCATCAATCTTGAATGAGAATGGAACAAAGATAACTACACTAACTTAGTAACTAGTAAAAATCCCTACGACTAATCGCAGGGATTTTTAATCAAATTCATATTTCGATTAATTATTAGACTAACTAGCCGCTTGCAGTCTGGCACGTGCGCGTTTAAAGGCTTGAGTCGCTTGCAGTTGTTCTTGACGAGTCCCTGATTGAGTACTTGCTACTTTTTGTTCGGCTTCAGTCAAGTCTTTCTGAGCTTGTTCTTTATTAATTGATTCGCCCAATTCAGCACCGTTAACTAGTACAGTTACTTCATTATTATCAACTTCAGCAAATCCGCCCATTAAAGCGATCGGAATCCACTTATCTTTGCCAGATTTGACGCGCATTACCGCTGTATCTAGTGCGGTTAAAAGTGCTGAGTGACCAGTCAAAATACCCAATTGACCAGTTGTGCTAGGTAAAATTACTTCATCTGCCGTGCCGTCCCAGACAGTCTTGTCAGGAGCAATTACTCTTACTGTTAATGTCATATTTGTTTTTATAGTTGGGAGTTTGGAGTTCGGAGTTCGGAGAGAAGTTGAGAGTTGGAAGTTGTCAAAGGAGCAGAAATGAAAATGAGGACTATACTTCCCGATCATTTCTTACTCCCAACTCCCAACTCTCAACTCCCAACTCTTCCCTAGCCTTTCAGCAATTTCTCGCCCTTAGCGCGTGCTTCCGCAATGTCGCCAACGAGGTAGAAAGCTTGCTCTGGTAAATCATCCATTTCACCAGCCAGAATTGCTTTGAAGCCTTTGATGGTGTCTTCGAGTTTGACGTATTTACCAGGAGATCCGGTGAATACTTCTGCTACGAAGAAGGGCTGGGATAAGAAGCGTTCTACTTTCCGTGCGCGGGAAACGATCAGACGATCTTCTTCGGCGAGTTCATCCAAACCGAGAATCGCAATGATATCTTGCAGCTCTTTGTAGCGTTGGAGGGTAGACTGGACGGCACGAGCTGTGTCGTAGTGTTCGGCACCAACGATCGATGGTTGGAGCATGGTGGAGGTAGAATCAAGTGGATCTACTGCTGGGTAGATGCCTTTCGATGCTAGACCACGGGAGAGGACAGTAGTACCGTCTAAGTGAGCAAAGGTAGTTGCTGGAGCGGGGTCGGTTAAGTCATCCGCAGGCACATATACCGCTTGAACGGAAGTGATCGAACCTTCTTTGGTGGAAGTGATCCGCTCTTGCAAGTCACCCATATCTGTCCCCAGAGTAGGCTGATAACCTACAGCAGAAGGCATCCGACCCAGTAGTGCTGATACTTCAGAACCAGCTTGAACGAACCGGAAGATGTTGTCGATGAATAGCAGTACGTCTTGCTTGTTGACATCACGGAAGTATTCCGCCATGGTCAATGCTGCCAAACCAACGCGCATCCGTGCTCCAGGTGGCTCGTTCATTTGACCGTAAACTAGGGCGATTTTGGAGTTGCCGAGGTTTTCTTTATCGATTACGCCGGATTCCATCATCTCATTGTAGAGATCGTTTCCTTCGCGGGTACGTTCGCCCACACCACCAAATACGGATACACCACCGTGATTTGTTGCGATGTTGTTGATCAGTTCCATCATGATCACGGTTTTGCCTACACCCGCACCACCGAATAGACCGATTTTACCGCCTCGACGATAAGGAGTGAGCAAGTCGATTACTTTGATTCCGGTTTCAAATACGGAAGGCTTAGTTTCGAGTTCAGTTAACTTAGGAGCTTCGCGGTGAATTGGCGATCTTTCGTCGGTGTTGACTGGCCCCTGTTGGTCTACAGCTTCACCTAATACGTTGAAAATCCGTCCTAGAGTAGCTGTGCCGACTGGGACGCTGATTGGTGCGCCCAAATCGATTACGTCCATTCCACGGACTAGTCCGTCAGTAGTACTCATGGCAACGGCACGAACTTGGTTGTCACCCAGAAGCTGTTGCACTTCGCAAGTCACAGACACATCTTGTCCAGCTTCATTTTTGCCTTCTACTTTCAGGGCACTATAAATCTGGGGCATCTTGCCACCAGTAAATTCTACGTCTACAACTGGACCAATAACTTGGGTAAGTTTACCCACGTTTGTTTTTTCTGCGGTGCTAGCCATGTGCCGTTACTACTTATTATTGTGTGATTTTGTCTATAGCGATTCGAGCAACAAACCAGACCTGTCGTTCTGACAGTTTGGATATCAATTCAGTGGTTAGCTAGATTGACCTTGTTTGTTAGCTACTCTTAAATATTTTGCAATGCTATGGTTTAGTCTATCATCGAACGCACACGGTGCTGTGGGTATTTATGGCGAAAACTTACTCAATTCCCAACGCCCAATGTACGACAGCCGGATAATGAACTAGTGAGCTGCTATTTTCACCCTTAGCGACAGCGTGTTTTTGATCTAAGTATGTCCGCAATTTGGCGCGAATCGATCGATTGTCCAACGCGGCAAGTACCTGTGTTGCTGACTGATATCGATCGACTAGAGGCATTTGGGTCATTTTATTAATGATTTCGAGCAAGCCAGGACTGATTTCTAGATCCTCTGCCCACATCAGTTCGCAAGTCTGGGGATGGGTGGCAAGTTCGCTGGGCTGCTTGCCTGTAAGTAAATAGATACAGGTCATCCCCAGGGCGTAGATATCGCTGGCATAGACGGGATAGTTGGCGAGCTGTTCTGGTGGGGCAAAGCCTGGAGTGCCGACAGCCGTACTGTATTCAGCGGTTTTGGTTAGGCTGGTGACGGGGGATAGATCTCTGACAGCCCCAAAATCCACCAGTACGAAGCGGCGATCTGTCTGGCATAAAATAATATTCTGCGGCTTGATATCGCGATGGATCAGATGGTGCGAGTGAATGTATGCCAGCAGTTGCAGCATCTGTGTCAAGAATTTTTCGACTTGGGCTTCAGTGAATCGATGTTGATTGCTGACGAGCTGTGACAAAACAGTGCCTGGAATGTACTCCTCCACCAGATAACAGTCCTTCCCAATCTGAAAATAATCCAGTAACGTCGGCACATGGGCGTGACTGCCCAGCCGACTGAGCATCAGAGATTCTAGACTAAATTGGTCGCGGGCGATCGCCACTAGCTTCGGATCCGTAAAGATCGGCGCGAATTTCTTGACTACGCAAAATGGCTGCTCCGGTAAGTAAGTATTTCGCGCCAAAAATGTGACTCCAAAACCACCTCGACCTAATAATGACTGAATTGAATAACGCTTTAAGAGTAGCTCTGATTGACCTGTCAAATCACTTTCCGCCTGCAACACCAATTTATTCGGTACTAAGTGAGCTGGGATGGCAGATTGTTGGGTTGCAGTATCGGTCATAAGCAAATTAACTGTCTTTACAGATAGCTGAAATTAATGGTGAAAGATCGGCATCACAAACACCGATATTTCAATATGATACTTGGTACGTTATGGAAATATCTAAGCCAATTTAAGTATCTTTTGCCGCTCAATCCTATTTACGATCGACTAACCACTCCATGACTGATTGACCCAAACTAACATGATTTAACCTGTCGATCTCGCGAATTCCCGTCGGACTAGTCACATTGATTTCAGTCAGATAACCACCGATCACATCAATACCTACAAAATACAAGCCAGCAGCTTGTAACTTGGGTGCCAGCTCCGCACACATCTGATACTCTCGATCGGTAATATCCACCTTTTCACTTCTGCCACCCACTGCCATATTCCCCCGAAACTCTCTCCCTGTGGGAATCCGGTTGACAGCACCGAGGGGTTTACCGTCGAGTAAAATAATCCGTTTATCGCCATCTGTCGCCGCAGGTAAAAACTTCTGAATCATCAGTGGTTCCCGCGTTTGTCCGGTGCTAACTTCAATCAGAGAATTGAAATTGCGATCGTCAGGAGTCAGAAATAGAATCCCCTCTCCACCCTTACCACCGAGCGGTTTCAAGACTGCGGCACCGTGGGTTTCGACAAACTGCCGAATCACCACCTTATCTCGCGACACGATCGTTTCCGTCATCCACTGGGCAAATTGCAGGGCAAACATTTTCTCATTGGCATTGCGGAGTCCAGACGGGCTATTTACCACCAGCGTCTGCGCCGGATCGAGACAGTCGAGAATATAAGTAGCATAGAAATAAGCCACATCCGCAGGTGGGTCTGTCCGCATGAACACGGCATCCATTTCGCCCAAAGGTTGGAATTCTACATTTCCGAGCTGATACCAGTCTGGTTGAGCCACCCAGCGGCCATCCTGAAGCTGAACAGGTACGAGTTTTACCTGTTGCACAAATGCCCAAGCTTCCCCGCCGACAACACTCAATTTCTCAGCCTGGGTAATCCACACCTGATGTCCGAGTCGATCGGCTGCTTCCATCAATGCCACACTAGTATCGTGAGTAGGATCTAATTTGCCGATCGGGTCGATAATAAATGTTAGTTTCATCAGGTCAGGAATTAAGATAGCTCGATTTTATTTATTTTACCAGACCGCGAAAACGGACAAAACCATAAGCACCCGCAGCAGCGTCAACTGCTTGGACTCCGATGGCATTTGGTCGATTACCCAGATTGACGACTACCGCTCCATTATCATTGGCTCCACGGCAGTTAACCTTGGTGCCATAGACAGTACTCGGTTCAATTCCTGGTGGAAAATATTGAGCCAAATCATTATCCCCAGCATTGCTGTAGTAATTAAGCGTGGTGCCAAATTGGACGGCAATACCGCGAGCAATACCGCTGGGATTTGCGATAGTGCTGGTAAAAGTATTGGGATTAAAAGTGACGTTAGTGGGGATTCGATCGCACAGCAAGACGTTATTAGCAGTGCTATCACCAGCAGAAAGGAAGTAAATAGTGTACTCGATCGAGTCTTGGGGTTTGACATTCCCGCTAGTAATTCCAGCTAGGAACGTACTGCTAGTATTGCTAATTGTATTGGGCCATTTGGTCGTATCGGCGGTTGGATAGTTTGTCGTCGGTGCTAACAGGGGTTCAATCAGATTATCATCATAGGGATTGGCTGCCTCTTGATTATATCCGGTGAAATTTTGGCTATTAATTGCCGTAATTCGTTTGACCAATAAGACGTTAGGATTGCTCGATGTGGGGAGCGTAATTGGGGTGGGACTGGGAATATCTGCATGTGCAGATAAAGGTAGATTGCTACCATTGGTTGAGGTGTCTACATCATATAAATCAGGCGGTAAAACTGGGGCATTATCAACGGAGAAAGTATATCCCTGATTGGCACTAGCACCAATGGTAGTACTAGCATAAACACTATTATTCTGCGGTGCTGTAGGCACTGACCCCACACCATAAACCAGCCGAGTAGTGAGGGAGATCGTACAGCTTGCTCCGCCAGGTAAACTATTGCTCCCTGTCAATAGCTGCATCTTACCCGTAGTTTTGCCATCAAAGTTGGGGTTCAGAGTACAGAGTCCACTCGTAATCGTCGGTACGATTGGCAATGAGATTTGGGGCATACCAGTCATAAATGCCAATGCTAGATTTTCAGTGACTTGGACATTGGGGGTGGATATCGATCCGGTATTTTTGACTCTGATTGTAAATGGCACATCGAAAGTCGTCGCATTGATTCTATTGACGACACCGACAGCTTTCACAACATCAATGCGAGGGGAAATAAATGGACAGCTAGCTCCATCAGTAGAGCTGGAAGCAATGGCTTGAGATACCTCGGTAACAGTCGTAGATCCAGATTTCACATCTGGCATTTGATAGAAGAATGCCGGGTCATTAGAATAAGCATAGAGTGTACCGATCGAATCAAAAAAGATCGCCCCGATCGATCCAGTCACAGTTGTAGATGTTGGCAGATTCGTAATTGTTGTAATCGAAGGGTTGACTAAATCCTCAATCCGTTTGATCCCAATGCCAGTTCCAGATCTACTCGCTGCATAAATTTTACGATCGACTGGATTGAAAGCAATATCACCAGCAGCACCTATGCCCACAATGTCCAGAAAGGTTGCAGTTGCCGTATCTCCAAAGATCGTGACTTTGTAAAATTCATTATTAAACTGGCGGACATAGTAATTACCTTGATCATCAAAAGTACCACTGATAAAAGAACCTGTTGATGGTAAATTAGTCACAACACCTAATGACACCGCGTTGGTTTGACCGATCCGATAGATGATGTTCCGGTCAGTACTCGGCGATGACTTCATCGCATAAAAATAACCATCTTTGGGGTTGTAAGCTAAAGCATTTAGATTGACAGATGGTGGAGAAGTGGCAGGATCCTGACTATACGGATCTACTTGTCGATCGATCCGATACAATTGCGACGGGGAAGTGCTGGCAGAAGTTTGATCCCGCAGCATGTAGAAATAAGGATCACAAGCAAATGGTGAGCCAGCCGCACTGGGATTAGGGCTAGTCGCTGTCACGGTCAGGGATTGTGTGAAACTTGCTTCCCGCTCATTTACTGGCAATCCGCTAGTTTCGCCAGGAGTGTTATCGGGATTATCGACTGTATAAACATCTTTATTGTCTGTGCCTGCTGCATAGAGTTGATTCTGACCATTGGCGGGAATAGTTTGTCCCATTGTCACACTGACACTATTACCACTTGTCGCCAAGATTGAAATCGGTACTCGAATCCGAATTGTCCCACCAGCGGGAATCGATCCATTGTTGGCGGCTGCTGTATTGCTCAATAGAATTCCCGTTCTACCGCCTGTCGTTTGTGGCACCGTAACATTCAAAGTGGTTGCGGCTGCTGTTCCGTTGCCATCTGAGTCATAGCTGGTGATTGTAATCGCTCCCGATTGAGTGCCCCCGACAATTGTGGCTCTACCAGGGATAAAAAATTGGGTAGGGTCATTGCCCACATTGGTGAGAATAAAATCGAAGAAGGCTGTCCCACCGGAAGTTGTCGCACCAGTCACGCCACCCGTACTAATAGTAATCCCTGCAACCTCAGCCACAGTCAAACTCACGATGTCAGACACCACTGTCTGAGTTGTTTGAGTCTCGGTACTGTCGTTGAGATAAGATCCTGTTGCTTGGTTTTCAATGACGACATCTGCTGCAAATGCTGGACGCAACCACATCCAGCCTTGAGCACTGATAAATAATGCACTAACAACCAGCAGGCAACAATATTGTTGCAGTTTATTAGACGCAAGTAATCGAAAAAAGCTAGGATGGGGGGACATGATTGGCAAGTTAATTTGGGGTGGAAGTTAGCGATAGCACTAGGGATTGATTTTAGTTTTGAACCGGAAATAACCGTAAGAGTTAGCAGCACCTGGAATTGTCGCCGCAGGCAGAGACAAGAGCGTGTCTTGAACACTGCTGGTACCAGTGATATCGATGACTACCGTGCCGTTATTGATACCGTTAATTGTGGGAGCTGGACAGTTCGCAATAGCTCCTGTGCTACTGTCTAGCTGGGCACGATCGACTCCGGTATTGACGCTGCGGGTGAGATGCCGAACGGGGTTAGTGCCAAGCTGGTACTGAATATCGTTCCCCGCTCCATAAGCATTATTGACAAAGGTTTGGGATCCGACAATGCGATCGCAGATGCGGACATTTTTGGCATTCATGCCGCTAGAATTAAGAAAATAAATCGTATATTCAACGGTTTGACCAGGGTGAATCTTTCCGGCATCATAAGCACCAAAGAGAAAATTACTCGGCCAGTTATTCGCCGGAGCAGGATCGTCAGCAGCAGAAGAGGGACGATCCAGAACTTGGTTGAGTGGATGACCAGTGGTTGGAGTATTTGGATTCTGAGTCCGATTTGTTTCAATTTCGGTAATCCGCTTGACAATTAGCACTTTGGCATTGCAATCTGCGCCAGAACGAATACCTGGAATCTGAGCACTACCAATCCCTGAAACAGTTACGTTGCCAGGGCTGCCCACGGTAGCTCCTCTGGTTACTCCCGTCGTCATCGTTCCAAGCTGACCATTGAAAGACTTTCCTGGATCGCCACCATCGACTCTGGCAACATTAGTCGGGATGGAAGAGAAAATCGCACCACCACCACCACCACCACCAGGTCCAAAATCAAAATTGATCGGTCTTGCTGTATTCGTATCGCCGCCTCTACCACCGCGAGCATCGAGGGTGATATTCCCAAGGCTACCGCCTTTTGCCAAAATCAGGATACTACCGCCTGCGCCAGCTCCAGAGCCGCCATCATCAGTAGGCGTAACTACCCCATCTCTGGCTTTGGCACTAATGGTGCCAGAGCCTGTAATTGCCCCCGCGCGGATCATGATAATTCCGCCACCCAAGCCGCCACTGCCTGCCACGCCATTATTTGCATCCCCAGCACCACCGCCACCACCCATAATTAATCGATCGATTGTGGGTGCGATCGTAATTGGGAAAACAGCTCCACCCCGACCACCGACAGGCTTGCTAGAACCAGTACTGGGTAATTCATTATTATCTGGAAATTTAATTGAGTTACCACCCTGACCACCAGCACCGGAATTTCCGCCACCCCCACCACCAGCGTTGTGTTGGTTGCCGCCGCCTCCGGCATTTCCTGGCGCACCGCGTCCACGACTACCACCATTGACATTGCCACCGATAGTTGGATATGAATCAGCACTTTTTAGGCGTGGGTAGCCATCGACTCCGGTATTGATGGTAGTGCTGCCATTAAAAACAAACAGCGGTGTTCCGGCAATTCCTTCCCCTTTAGCCCCGCCTCTGGGCACATTACCGTCGGTTCTAAAAGACTCATCTTCTTGAAATGGGTAGGTATCCAAGTTTGTTGTCCCACCACCACCCCGAAATCCTTTATCCTGGACTTCGATCGTCCCATTCGCCATTGTGAGGGTGTTGACAATATCAAGGGCTACAATTCCGCCGCTTTTGCCATTCCACGAGCCTGGAGATCGGATCGTGCCCGATAGAGTTGTACTGATAAATTGGGGAACGCGGATCACCTGATAGGTGCGTTGCCCATAGCTAGTAATATTCGCAGCTTGTTGGCGGTAGCTATTGATCAGACCACCGCCTGCTCCAGCTCCCCTGATTTGCAGCAGCCCACCAGCCGCACCAACGCTATTTTGGGCGACTACATATTCATAAAATCCGGTGCGATTGATCGCACTTGCACCAAAGCCTGTGCCCGCACCAGAACCATAATTAGCTGTGTCTGTGAAGTTAATATCAGCATCCTGCATCTGAATAATTAGCAGCAGATCGCCAGGTGTAATCGTGGTCTGATTACCCTGAATATTGATGGCACCGATCGGCAGAGTGGTAGCACCTGGATTGGTGATATTATCGGCATCAGGCCCAGAATAGTAAGTGTTGACAACTGGGGTACCCCCACTATCGACTCCATCTTTGCCTGGAACCCCGCAGAGATTGCTCTGGACACTCTGGGATTGGGCTGTTTGCGGCAGCCAGATCTGTGTCGCCGCAGCGAACCCTACAGCGCAGACTAACTTAAAATATCTCGACCTAAACAAGCTCGAAGGTCGATATATTTTGACCAATTTAGGCGATCGAGATCCAATTGCTGGCAATAATTGGATCGATAATATGCTCTGACGTAAAAATTTCAGCGGAGACATGCTCTAGTTCGACCCAAACTTAAACTTAGGGGCTTTTCATTATTATTCCCGCTTGGTCAGAGATTATTCGCAAGTAAAAAGTAGGGTGTGTTATCCCGCAGGGTAACGCACCGTCTAGCAACGCCCTGTGCATAAAATCTAGTAGTCATCCCAATCAATAGTTAACCCCGCGCTGTGAACCTAGAGATAACTGATGCCAAATCTATGACCATCAATCCTTTAAGCATATTTTATCGATCGATCGACAGGTGGCAAGTATATCCATCTGGCTCCGTGGAAATCTCCTGGAAATGCGACCCAAATGCTGTGCTGGCAATCGTTCAAGCCGGAAATTTAGATCTGGCAGGCGTGTCGAGATCGAATCTCGATTTGGTAGATACTTATTTCGATCGATTATTAATTATCGATGAATCGAGAGCAACTCAATGCTCACAAGTATTAGTTACCACAATCGTCGATAATTTATATCGTTGGCAGACTTGTACTGAGCGTAGCCGAAGTAGCCTCTCTACCGGAGCATCGGCATTAACTTCATCCCCGCTGCATAGCGATAATTGTTGGTTTAATTGGATCGCGGCGATGACTGCCAAGGTAGCATTTCATATTTGGCGAAAAATTCCTAGTTCGCAGCAGTCAGCAGAATTATTTGAACGATTAATAATGCCCACATTGAGTGTCCAAGATCTCTTTTCAGGTTTCAATCCGCAGTATCAACCAGATTTATTCATCGGTTTGCAGGGTTGGACTTATCGGGTGGTTAAGTATCACACTTACACAAATCTGAGAGCAAATGGTCATCCTTATTTTGGTTTATCAAATTTGGGGATTGTTGCTAGATCGAGCTACAAGCAGATGCGGATCGCTCTAGTCGCCAATATTGTGCCAGCTCAACTGGAATTGGATATCTCAATCTGCAAGATATTTAAGAGCTATTTAGATCGATCGAGGATCGGTGTAAACAAGCTAGAATTGGTTAATTGGCAGGAGATTCTAGCCGCAGTTCAGGGCATATCGATTGATATGACGATCGAAGAATTGGGCAGTCGGATCGATCGAGTTGGTAGTCTGATTCGGGCTACTGCTAGTCCAGTATTGCATAGCTATGATGATCGATCTCAGTCTATTTCGATCGATCGATATGCTAGCTCACCATTATCAGAGATCGATGAATCACCACAGATATTAGGACAGTTGTTCACGATTATCGATCGATTCATCACTGATTTACCTGCTGAAGCTAAAAAAATTGTGGTGCTGTACCATCATCAAAATCTCAAGCAAAAAGAAGTCGCCGCGCTAATTGCCCAGGATCGAATTGCGATGGCGGAGAGTAAAAATAGTGAAACACCCAGATCTTGGGCAGAACTCAGTCCCGCCGAGATTACCAAGCTAGTCAATAACTATCAGACGAAAGTATCCCGAAAGCTAGGTGATATCTATCTAGATTTACTCGACAACATTTATACTCAGATTTCCCACCCTGAAGGTAAAGCAGCCGATCCCAATAGCTTGGCGATCGAAGCCATTAAGCAGCTATTAGAGCAATACTTCAGACAAATTAATCCTCCAAGCATCACATAAGTTCGATCGTTTCACGCAAGTATTTAGTAGCCCAAATTAAACTATATTTCATGAATATCTCTACAAATCAAGCTCAACTATTAAAAACAATATATTCAGAGCATGTTTGGATCGATGTCGTTGGCGGAGCCTCTCCAACGGAGAATCTGCATCATAGTGGTATGACGCAATATATTCAGGCGATCGATAATTATCTGACAGAATCACTTAATTTAGTTGTCGCCCCAACTTTCCCCAGCGAAGAGTCACACCTAATTTTCACAAATAAATTAGTTAATGGCTTTGCGTTGTCAGTTGCCGGAATCAAAGTTGCCTTTATTCCTAGTCAAGATTTAGATCTAATGGGCTTTGAAGTTCCGCGAGAATGGGTAGAACTAAGTAATTGGGTTGCCGATTATTATGTACCAGTTCAAGTCGATACCGAGCATAACTGCCTGCATTTGTGGGGATTTATTTCCCATCAGTACCTATGTCAGAAAGCCACTCTAGATCTCAGTCTGCACAGTTATGAAGTTGACGCAGTAGATCTAGTTGGCAACTTAGACTCGCTCTGGACTGCTTGTGATTTAGTAGCGCGGCAAGTTATTCCCAGTGAACGGGGTGAGGTTCCACACTTACCGCCATTATCTGAGCTAGAGGCGCGAAAGTCGATCGATCGACTCAAACAACATCAATCAATTTTTTCACCCCGATTAACGCTACCCTTTGCCCAATGGGGAGCAATTTTGAATTCACCTGAATATCTAAATATCTATGCAGAGCCAGAGCTAGTAATTACGCAGATTGCTAGCTGGTTTCAAGCTCAAACTAACTCAATTAAGCAGGCAACAGCAAAATTAGTCGGGACGATTGAGCAAGAACTAACTGAACACGATTGGATTGGAATCAATGGATTTGACGATCGATCTGTCGCTCTATCTGGCTACTTTGCCAAATCAACAGAGCAGCAGTTTAATGTACGGGGAATTGTCCCAACTACTGAAGGAGAAATTTGCCAGATAGTGGAAAACTTGTATGCCAATCAAAATCCAACTAACCGTGTAGCCCTACCTGAAAATATTAAGTCATCTCCATTATTGCTAGTTTATCTCATTCAACACACCACTGATGAAACGCTGCGGTGGCAGGCTGCTGAATATTTGTGGACAATCGATCCAGCGAACCATAGTTACCAGCGCAAAATCAAAGATTTGGGACTGGTGATGCAGGGTTATAAATTGGGGTTAATGGTTGCCGCAATTCCATTATTAGATGGCACATACTCAATTTTAAACCGGATTTATGCGATCGGTGACAGGGATTGTCTACCGCCCCATGTGCAATTGACTTTAGCGACGGCAAGTGGTGAACAACTATACCAAGTAGAAAGTCGAGCGACTGTGACCGATCGCTATATTCAACTATACTTTACTGCAAGCATTGGCGATCGGTTCAATGTCTGGGTAGAAATGAATAATGTACGGATAGTTGAAGCTTTTGCCATCTAATTTCGATCGAAGTAGTCTCACCCCTGCCCCAGTACATAAAGACTGATGGATATATTCCCTAAACTTATCCCTATTCACTATTCACTATTCACCATCCACTATTCACAAAAACACCAGTAGCTCTGTTGCGAAGCAAGATGTGAACAGCAATAATTAGATCTAGGTTGATATTTGCGCTAAATTAAGATGTGGGTGCTGACTTGATGATTATTTTAGAGACCAAATTCTATGACCTATGTTCGGATCATCCATATCACTCGCATTCCCAATTCAGAGCAAGTGTCTGTAACACTGACAAGTGCTACCATTGATGATGAAATTGGATCGATTATCAGTCAGCCCCATGAAGTTGCTCAATGTTTATTAAATGTCCAATCTTTGGTCACGTTAAACAACCAAATCATCAACGATTTCCAAGCGGCAACCACTCAAAATCGCTACTTTGGCGGCATTCAAATTCCTGCAACAATGGTTTGCCAAGTAGCCGATCTACTGGATAAATTGAGAACAGATATTCAGCAGCTTCAAACTGCAATTAATCTGACACTATCTCAAGATCCCTGGTCAGTTATTCGAGAAGAATTGCTCCAAAGTTTGATTGGTACCGATCCGACAAAAACAATCAGACTGGTAATCCGCACTGATGAAATAGATCTGCAAGCTCTGCCCCTCGAACGGACATCATTTATTACCAACGTGCTGGCACGGGAAAATAGAAATGTTAGCGTTGTATTCGCACCTCCGAAACAACCTAGAAAGTTGATCTGGATTGATGACCCTAAAATCCTAGTAGTCTTGGGCAGTCAGAAAAATATTGAAAAGGTAATTTGTATTGAAGATCTGAAAAAACACTTCCCACCTAACGCAAATTTTAGCTCGATCGAGCCACAGTCTCCAGAAGAACTGCTCGAAATTATTGCTGATAAAGTATTCGACGTGATCATTATCGTTGGGCATAGTTATGCCGATCCGAGCGGAATTGATGGGCGAATTCATATTAACGATCGAGGTGATAGTATCTCGATTCAGGAATTAACTAAACCGTTCAAGGATAGTGTCAATAATGGTCTGAAGCTGGTGATTTTAGCAGGCTGTTCGAGTATTGGAGTCGCCAGAGCCTTGGCATCCAACAATATTGGTGTACCGAATGTAATTGCTTTTAGAATTCCCGTTCACTATCGTGTATTGCAACTTTTCTTCGATCGACTATTGACTAAATGGGTAACTAATGGTCAAAGCCTGGAAGTTGCTTTAACTAATACTAGGGCAGAATTGACTTTGCACGACAGGGATTGTCCTGGTGCTTCAATTTTACCAATTTTGTTAACGTCACCTTACGATCCACCCCTATTCTATCCAGCAGCAAAAATTAAGCCAGAACCTAAACCTGATTCAGCTTTTTCAATAATACTGCATATGTTGGTATTTCGGTCTCTAGTAACTATTAAGTTTAGAGCAAAGAAAGTGAAAGTACCACCGATCGTATTTATTGGCATGACTGCCACCATATTACTTCTTTTGTCGAGGTGCATACCTCAATTAGAAGCCACCTGTAACAATATAATCGGGGATGGAATTAGCTGTGGCGAAGAGATTTTGCTGCGAGAAGTAAGCAGAAGTCCCCAAGCAGATAAACAAACTGGGGCTAATGCAATTGCAAACAAAGATTATCCCAGAGCTATTCAATTTCTGAGCAAAGCTTGGGCTGATAAAAAAGATCCAGAAACGCTGATCATGCTAGAAAATGCCAAACTAGTAGATCGAAAAGTACCAGTCAAAAGTATTACCCTTACCATTCCTGGATCTCAATCTACTCCGCCAGATATTCCAGCGGCGATGCTCAAAGCCGTCAGCTTTGCCCAGCAGCAGTGGAATGCTAATCCCAATCATACCTGGAAACTAGAAGTTGTCTTGGTAGACGATCGCAATGACAAAAATCATGTCCGAGGATTAGCCACTAATGTCCTCAAAAGAGAAGTAATTGCTGGCATTGGGAGTTATTCATCAGAAGTAACTCTATCAGCAAAAGAGATCTACAAATCTAATCAGACTGTCCTCATCTCCAGTACCAGTACATCTAGTCAATTAACGAATAAGAGTTCAGACAATTTCTTCTTTAGAGTCTGTTCAAGCAATGAAATATCTGGCAAACAGATGGCTGACTATCTGAAAAGTCGTAAATACACTAAAATTGCTCTCTTTCACACCAGTGGTCGCAGTTTTAGTGATTCGATGACTAGAGCACTAAAAGCAAATATTCAAGGGATTAGTATTGTCAAAGAATTTAACTTTGAGGGTAAAGGTTCGGCGACTAGCTATATTCAAGCAGCCAAACAAGCCGGAGCGCAGGCAATTGTGCTGATTCCTGATGCTTATACCAGTGAAGCTCCAGAACGCAATCGAATTCTGTCGATCGTTCGTGAAAATAATGGTGAACTTTTAATTATTGGTAATGAAGTTGTCAAAGATCAAACCCTATTTAATTTCAGCACTAAGCAATTGCAGAAACTAGTAATTAGTCTAACCTGGCACTCCTCTAGTTATCAAAATAATACGATCGCGTTGCCTGATTTCTGGGGCGATAAATCCCAATTAGATCACCGAATTGCCATGACTCATGATGCGATCCAGGTGCTAATTAAAGCTCTAGATTCCGTCCCACTCGATCGCAATCCTCACGATGCTCGCCAACAAGTCCAAGCGATCATCAAAGATCCCAGTTTTAATATGAATGGAATTACCGGAGAGATTAGTTTCAAAGGTAGCGACAGGTCTCAGCCAGTCAATAGTCTAGTTCAACCCAAGTGTACTGCGACTAAATGTGATGGTTTCCAACCTGCGTCGTAAAAGTAGGGTGTGTTATCCCGTAGGGTAACGCACCGTCTAGCCCAGAGAATTGGTGCGTTTTGCTGGCGCAGAAACGCACCCTACAATAATAACCAACCAATCAGGGATTGATCGATCGAACCCCCCATTCCCCATCCACCAATTCATACAAGTAACAGCTCTGTGGTTCACCACGCAGTTCTAAATGTGTAACTTTGCTCACGTCCATCAGTAACAAACAAAAATTCTCCGACGGCTGATGCTCATCAGGCTGGGGTGGGTTAAATGCTTGTGGATCTTCAGCTCTATTAGCCCCAGGCATTGCCCAATCAAACTGAATGCGCCCAGAGTCAGACATGCATTGCCATGTCTGTTGACGCGCCTTGGAGTAGCCAGTATCGCTAGATGCTGCCGTGACTAGCTCCAGGGTTCCACTCAATCGAAACTGCTCCCGCGTTTTGGGAAAATACCAGCAGGCTTCCGCCCAGGGAGAAGCATCTGCGAGGAGATTGATTGCTTTTTGCGATCGAATATCTGCCACAAACTGAACCTGGCTACCCGGCTCGAACCAGCCCCGAAATACCAGGGAGCGATTGCGGGGACGAAGATCCCGATCCACCGTTGCTAGTTGGACATAACGGGCATTTGGCAAACTGCGATTGCGATGTAGTGCTCGTGCGATCGATGAACGCCACGGTGGAAGACTATGGTTCAAAATGAAGGGTGTAAACTTTACAAACTTATTTTAACTCGAAGTTCCGCCATTAGAGCGGATTAAAACGCTGTGAGTAGCGTATATCAACAGTTTTGACAACGTTGATTTATTCTACGCTGATGCCTTATATTACTAATTCGTTCAGCAATTAGCATAGCTCACTCATGGTTAGAGAACTTAGCCGAGTTCATCAGGGATCTGGATCCAGCGAGGAGATTTCGCCCCAGCATCAACAGTTCGACTCCGCTCACTGCGAGCATTTGGACTTCCCCGCCAGCGCACCTACAGCCAATCCCGTCTTCTTCAGAACATACAGTCGCTTCACCGCTAGCGGACGGGAAACATGGCAGGATGTCTGCACCCGTACCCTCGCCGGACTAGTCAAACTCGGTAAACTCACCGACGCAGAAGCCGACGTGATCGATCGAATGCAGCGTCAAGTAAAAGCCATGCCATCGGGACGCTGGTTATGGGTTGGTGGTAGCCAGTGGCTAGAGCAACCCCAGAACTTTTCTGGTGCTTACAACTGTACCAGTACCAATGTCTGTGACTGGGCTGCCTTTGCCTTGATGATGGACTTGGCAATGATGGGCTGTGGTACAGGTGGGATCCTAGAACCCAATTTGATCGGCAATTTACCTGCAATTAGGAACCAACTTAGTGTCACAACTATCAGCGAAATTGGTAAAGTTTCGATCGCTAATCGCCAAGAATTAAGTACCGTTGAAATTGCCGGAAACAACGCCACAATCCGCGTCGGCGATAGTCGCCAAGGTTGGGTCAATTCCTACAAGATATTATTAGAATTATCCACTGACGATCGCTTCAATGATGAAGTCCAAGTCAGCATCGATCTTAGCAATGTTCGTCCGGCTGGCGAACCGCTCAAAGGATTTGGTGGTGTTGCCAATCCAGTGAGATTGTTAGAACTGTATGGACGTTGTGCCAGCATTCTAAATAAGGCAATTGGCAGACAATTAAACTCGGTTGAATGTTGTCTATTAATCGATGAAGCTGCGGTCACAATAGTGGCAGGAAATATTAGACGCTGCATCGCTCATGGAGCAAAGGTTTCAGCGGTTGATGGGATGAAGCCGATTGAAGAAATTAACATTGGAGATCGAGTATTAACATCTTCGGGCGAATACCAACAAGTTACCAATAAATTCGTTCAAGGTGTCCAGGATGTGGTTGAGGTGATAACCTCTGCAACTCGCCTGCGCTGTACTGCCAATCACCGCGTAGCTGTTTATGATGGCTTGCGATCCTATACTTGGAAATATGCTGGAGAATTGCAACCAGGAGATCGATTACTTTCTGTGCCCCATTTAAAAGGGATGCCCTGTGCTACAACAGACTGGGCTTGGCTAGTTGGCTTCTACATTGGTGATGGTCATTCCGATGTCGAATCTTGCAAACGTCGTAAAGGTGGTGGTGGAGAAGTTGCTTTTGCAATGTCCACGCAGCGTATTTATGGTGAATTAGGACAAAAATTGATTCGGATTCTTACCTCAATTGGTTATACCCCTTCAATTAAAATTCAAGGTTCTCATGGAAGTATCTGCGTCTACCGAAAAGAATTTGCTGAAGAACTTGGGAAATATAAGCAACCTTGGTCGGTTCCAGTCATCCCTGAATTTGTATGGCGGGGTAATCGAGAAATTCGTGCTGCATTCCTAGCTGGTTTAAGTGATGCCGATGGCACACCCTCACGTAATGTTTTAGTGAATTCTAATAAAATTGAATTTCTACGGGAAGTACAGCGTTTATCCCTATCATTAGGTATTGCGACAACACTTCATGAACGTCAGCCCAGGAAATTACCAGGACGTGAAAAGCTTTATGAAGGCTGTCACTGGATTCATATTCAAGGATTGCAATCTCAAATTGTTGCTGTTGGTTTAATCAATCAATTTGCTATTCGTGCAACCTTTACTGTTCGTCAGGCTAAAAAGAATGGTTTGTCTTTACCATATCAATTTATTCAACTAGCATCGGCGGCTGGCTGGCAGACTCAAGTTCAATCTCACCCATCACGACTAATTGCACCTTCAAGAGGTACTGGTCATCGCGATGCTAATTGGGATGCTTTGCTTGCCGAAGATGCTGTAAATCCTCACTGGATGCCTCTGGAAGTTACGGCGGTAATTCCTGCTGGTACTGCTGAAACTTTTGATATTGAAGTTGAAGACGATCACGAATTTATTGTTGATGGATTACTCGCACACAACAGTGCTGGAATGCGCCAGTTCAATTCTGACGATACATTGGGTGCAACTGCCAAGGATAATCTCTGGCAGCAAGACGAAAATGGAAGCTGGAGAATCGACCCAGAACGTGATGCTTTGCGGATGAGTAATCATACTCGCGTTTTCCATAAAAAGCCCACGTTAGAAGAGTGCGTTGCCGCTGTTCAGAAGCAATACTATTCAGGGGAAGGTGCAATTCAATGGGCTGGTGAAGCTGTCGCTCGATCGAATGCCGATCTATTAACAACACCAAAACTAAAAGCTAATTTCCTCAAAGTTTATGAACAAGGAAAAGCTAAAGAGTGGTTCCAAACTAATCATCCTAATTTAGACAAAAATGAAGTAGAACATCGTTTATCTAGGTTTGGTCTGAATCCGTGTGGCGAAATTTTAGGTACTAATTTTCACTGTGTTGGTGGTAATACGCTGCTAATTACTCATGACGGTTTAGCTAAGATTGAAGATGTAATTGGTCAAGAAATTGAGATTTGGAATGGTAATAATTGGAGCAAAGTAACTCCTTTTCAAACTAACACCAATCAGAAACTTTACCGTGTCCAATTTGGTGATGGTACATATTTGGATGCAACTGAATATCATCGTTTCTTTGTCAAAGATCGCTTTGGCAAAGAATATAAGGAAGTCTTAACCAAAGATTTGATGGATACTAGTCGCTATCAACTTCACACTGAACCATTCCAAATTCAGTATGAAGGTGGTTCGGATATCGATTCAAGTTATGCTTATACTTTGGGCGTAGCTGTTGGTGACGGTACTGTAGATCAAAAGAATCGCGCAAAAATTCGACTCTATGAAGGCAAATCAAATCTAGTTGTTGCTGGTCATAAATCGCCAGAACGTAACTATGATTATTTACCTGCCTTTACTGATGTCACCGAGCTGGATTTCTCCGCAGAGTTCCTCAAAGCACTGAAAACTAGTCCCGAAGCATTAGATATTATTGCGGGTTGGAATCGGCAAGCAATTCTGCACTTCATTGCGGGACTGGCTGACACTGATGGTTCTAATACTCAGAGCAATGGCATTCGGATCTACATCTCCGATCGCAATCGCGCATACCGTTGTCAATTACTATTGGCTAAATGTGGGATTCGTTGCTCTCTAAATCTGATGTCTCGCAAGGGTGCAGTGACTAATTATGGAGTCAGAAGTCAAGATCTCTACTATCTCCAAATTACTAACTGTGCTGAAATTCCTTGCCAGCGTCTAGATACTAGCAAAAGTACCGAGCCAACAATCAAGGGAAAATGGCAAGTAATTCGCGGTGTGGAAGAACTGCCTGGATTGCATGATACGTTCTGTTTTAATGAACCAGAATTTCACAAAGGAGTATTTGGAAATACCTTAGCGGGTAACTGCAACCTTGCAGAAATTCATTTGAATCAGCTCGATCCAAATAACCATCAAGAACAGAAAGATGCCTTCACTGCTAGTGCATTGGCAGTTGCCGCATTGCTCAATCACAAGTTCCAAGAACCCCGCTACCAATATAGTCGGGAACTAGATCCGATCGTCGGTGTCTCGTTCACTGGCTTGTTTGACTTCTTCGTTCATGCCTTTGGAGCTGAATGGCTGCAATGGTGGGAAAAAGGTCGTCCGGCAACTGCGGCGGGAATCATGTACAAGCAGAAAGAGCATGAATATCTGAACACTTGGCGAAAAGTGGTTGAAGAAACTGTGTGGGCGTACTGTGACAAGCATGGAATCAAACGTCCTAATCGTTGCACCACCGTTCAGCCATCTGGGACTAAATCTCTCCTGACTGGTGCCTCTCCTGGCTGGCACGCACCCAAAGCGCAGCGGTTTATCCGGCGGATCACTTTTCGCAAGGATGATCCTGTAGCCCTCGCCTGCATTGACTATGGCTATAGTGTGATTCCATCTCAGTCTGATAAGGATGAAAATGGTAATCTCCTGAATGATGCTTACGATCCGCGTTGTACCGAATGGTTGATCGAGATTCCGGTGGCGGTTTCTTGGGCAGATATTCCTGGTGCAGACTCGATCGAGATCGCTCAATTTAGCGCACTATCTCAGATGGATTTCTATATGGGTGTGCAGCAGCACTACGTCCGGCACAATACCAGTGCAACGATCGAATTGCGTGAGCATGAGGTTGATGAGCTGGGTAAGCGGATTTTTGAAGCGATTCGGGATGATGAGGGTTATATCTCTGCGGCACTATTGGCGCGGTTTGATGACCATCAGACTTTCCCCCGCTTGCCATTTGAACCGATCGATAAGGCTACTTTTGACGAGATGATGATTGGAGTCACCACTCGCCGTCAGACTGCCGAATTCCACACTGCTCTGAGTCGTTATGACATGGGTAGTGCCACGGAGGAAATTGGCCCTGCTGGGTGCGATTCTGACAAGTGTTTGCTACCAGAAGCGAAGCCAACTAATTAATGAGCTAAATCGCGGACAGCTAAATATTCGCTGATTTAGGCTAAAGCCGGATAGATTTATCTATCCGGCTTTATTCGATCGTATCAGCTCCGATCTGACTACAATGACTGTGCAATCAGAACCTTGGGCGATCGCTTCGGGAATATTACCTTGAATTGTCTGTTGGAGTAAACCCTCCCGACTCGCTCCCAAGATAATTGCATCGCATTGTTTCTCGGCGGCAAGATCGATGGCTGTCGCCGCGATCGCGTCAGAATAGAGCGGTATAATAGTGGTCGGAATACTTAAATCTTGTCGAATAAAATCGGCAGTTGTAGTTAAAATATTCAGATCTGGTTGGGGATTAGTGGGGTCGAAAAATTGACAGAGGTAAATCTCTGGATCGCGACTAAAAGAAATTAAAGCTGGCAATAATTTCAGCGCGTACTGGATGTTGGGACCGCCAGAAATCGGCACTAACCACCGATTTAGATCTGTCAGCCGTAACAGCGATTCCACCGCAGAGTGCGGAGTTAGCAACTCATTTGCTGCTGATAATGGGCTAATGACTTGTAAACTTTTACCCAACTTAATTAATACTACCGGACAAGGAGCTTGTCTAATTGCCGTATCTACGGTGTTACCAAAAATCCGACCTGGAGTGGATGTTTTACCCTGCCAACCCATACAGAGTAGATCGATGTGCCGCTCTTTAATTGTTTCTAGAATAGTGCTAGCCGGATCGTGAGCGACGCGGATTTGAGTGTGTACTGGAATATCCCAGATTTTGCCTTGGGCGGTGGCTCGTTCTAACAGTTGACGACTAGCCGTAATATCTACAGGGGTTTCAGTGGGGGAACTAGCAGAAGGGATGACGATCGCACAGAGGCATTCTAATTCGTAGTCGTACTCTCTGGCGATCGCCGCAGCTAATCGGAGTAGGGTATCAGCAGTGTGGGGATTGCTCAGGGGTAATAGTATCCGCCCTTTACCCGTAGCTGGGGATCGAGTTTGATAAACGACATAGGAAGGATTGGGCTGGGGTTTGAGGAAGCTCGTGTTACTACTTACTCGCTCGGCTTCACAGCGAATAATATCAGCACGGGTAATAATTCCCACCAGTTTGCGCCCATCAATGACTGGCAAACGGCTGACTTGATGGCGATCGAGCAGATGTAATATAGAGGTGAGAGTGTCTTGAGGTGTAACTGTAATTACCCGCTGGGTCATAATTTGACTCAGCGGCGTGCTCAGATCCCAAAGTTGGGCAGTGAGCACAGCTAAATCGCTCTGAGTGAGCATCCCAACTAATCTACCCTCATCTACAATTGGAAAGCCGCGATGGTGGGAACGCGCAAACGCTTGGATGGCTGCTTCGATCGTTATTTGACTAGCAAGTGTCTCTACCCGCCGTTGCATGATGTCAGCGGCGATTAAACCTTCCCACCGTCGATCGACTAAATCTGGACGTTCGATATTAATCCCCCTGCGAGCAAGTAAATGTTGATAAATCGAGTCGGGAAATAACTGTTCAGCGACCAGATAGGCAACCACCGAGCCAATCATGAGGGGTAATACTAGATTAAACTTAGCACTCATTTCCCAGACGATCGCGATCGCCATCATCGGGCGGCGGCTAATAGCACTAAACACCGCACTCATCCCCGTGAGCGCGTAAACTGTTGACGAACTCAGAATCAGATTGAAGGGCAAAAGATCGCTGTGATAGCCACTCTGAATGCCTGTAGCTACTAAATTTCCCAAAGCGGCACCCAAAACTAAACTCGGTGATAATAGCCCCCCTGGAGCAGTCGCACCAAATGCGACTAAACACATCAAAAATTGACTCACCAAAATCCAGCCTGCTGTCTGCCATTGAATATCGCCGATGACCAAAAAATCTTTTAAATCTCCACCTCCTTGGAGAGCCTCCGGCGATAGAGAAGTGATAATTCCGGTGATACCGCCAGCTACCGCAATTTTGACAGCTAACGATCGACCCTGAAATCGATCGTGATAGAACTGCAAACTTGCCAGCAAACTGCGATTGCAGATCGCACCCACCAATCCACCCAGCATACCGACAACAATTAGTAACGGAATCTCAGCTACAGAAAATTGGAGCTGGAGATGACTCAAATCGGGAATCATCCCGCGCCCACCTAGCCCCAATGAAACTACCCCACCCACCACTGCGGCGATAATCGCTGTGCCCAAAGTCAGATCGGGTAGATCTTGCAAGAGTTCTTCAATGACAAATATTACCCCCGCCAACGGCGCATTAAAACTCGCTGCTAACCCCGCCGCCGCTCCTGCGGCAATTAATTGACGTTGATAGGTGGGAGAAGTATTTGTCCAATAGCTCAATTGAGCGGCTAGGGCTGCACCAATCTGCACGGTGGGGCCTTGTCGCCCCAAAACTAAGCCAGAACCGAGCGAAAGGCAAGTTCCCAGCCATTTTACCACTGCCACCCGCAGATCTAAAGCGATCGGTACATACCCCAAAGCAGCCTTAACTTGAGGAATACCACTGCCCGTTGCTTCTGGAGCCAACCTTTCTACCAGCAAGCCACTCAAACCCCCACACGTAATCCCCACGATCGGCAGTACCAGCCAAGCTGGATAGATCCCCGTCAAACCCACCCGCCAGCCTTCCAGCCACAATACCGACTGCTTGAGACTAACCGCAGCCAGAGCGGAGATTAAACCGATCGCACAAGCTTCAAAAATAGCGATTTGTTTGGGGCGTAATATTCGATCGCCTTGTCGAGCAAACCAGGATATCAACATCGGGGGTAAATTCTAAACAGAGTAACGAGATCGAGTCCTTAGATTCTGTTCGGCGTAAACTTCAAAGACTTAACTTTATAAGTACTTAGGCGAAATTAATTACATAATTTTCGCCAAATTCTTTAAGAATTTTTTCAACAGATGACACTAGTACTTCCCAGCTAGAGTAGGCATCTATTGGAAGCCATTCATACTTGACAAATCGCCATAGAATTTC
>JANNDL010000039.1:0-3128 GCA_031387665.1 Chamaesiphon sp. OTE_75_metabat_95
AGTATTTGCTAGCGATATTTATAGTTTGGGGGTGACTTGTATCTATCTGCTGACTCAAGTTTCACCTTTCGATCTGTTTGATATGAATCAGGATACTTGGGTGTGGCGAGATTATTTAGTTGATAATCCGGTGGATGAAAAGCTAGGTAAGGTATTAGATAAAATGATTGCTAATTCTCTTTCTCAAAGATATCAGTCCGCAGCCGCAGTACTAGCAGAATTAGATCTACAATCCTCTCTTGCCACTCCTGAATCTCCTACTAATTCCATTCCGACTAGACCACCGCAACCAATTCAACCCCAACCATCGCTGCCTACCAGAGCGAAATTTAGCTTTCAAACCGCCAAATTAGAAATTATTAATAAAGGGCTATTCGGCATAGGATCTAAAGCTAAAATCACCAAAATTCCTAGCGAAGCCGAATATATTACCGAAGATTTGGGTAACGGTGTCAAACTAGAAATGATTTACATCAAGGCTGGTAGCTTCATGATGGGTTCTAATAAAAATAATAAGGAAAAACCCACCCACCAAGTCAATCTCTCACCTTTCTACATGGGTAAATACACCATCACCCAGCAGCAGTATCAAGCGATTATGGGCACAAATCCATCTCGCTTTAAAGGTAAAAATCGTCCTGTCGAAAACATTAGCTGGGATGATGCTTTTAAATTATGTGAGAAATTATCTCGACATATAGGGCGAGAATATACTCTTCCTACTGAGAGCCAGTGGGAGTATGCTTGTAGAGCTGGAACTACTACCTCTTTTTACTTTGGAGAGACAATTACCAGTGATTTAGTAAACTACAGTGAATATCATAAAGAAACGACTGACGTTGGTAGCTTTCCCCCTAATGCATTTGGCTTGTATGATATACACGGAAATGTTTGTGAATGGTGCTTAGATACATGGCATGAGAATTATATGAGAGCACCAATGAATGGAAGTGCATGGATTGAAAATAATAAAACTTTTTTCTATGTATTGCGCGGCGGTTCATTTTTGGATAAATCTGATCGCTGTAACAGCGCATTTCGTGATTGGTATACGCACGCAGCTAAACTTCACTATAATGGTCTTCGAGTAGTGTGTTTACCTTTCTCATAACACCGTTAGTTTTATAGATTGGATTAAACAATCTTAAAATTAAATCTTTTGAATTGCATTGAAATTATCCTTTATCATCAATCCAAAGCTCGATCGAACCCACTACCATTTCCATATTCCGCTTCACATCAGCATCCGTAAACCTTAAAAATCTCACACCCAGAGATTCTAAGCGTTCTTGTCTAATTTCATCGTTAACCTTTGCTGCTTCGCCATCGTGACTGCTGCCATCAATTTCAATCGCTAGCTTCAAATCCTTGCAATAGAAATCGACAATATATCGATTGCCTCCAGCACGCTTCGCGAACGATCGGACGTTGCCTGTCAAAATTATAACTCTGCATCTGCTTCCGTTTCAAGCGTTGCCACAACAACACCTCACCCAAAGTCATATTCTGCCGTAACTTCCGCGCCAACTCCCTCAAATACCGCTCATAATCAATAATCTCCCTCCGAAAAATCCCCTCCTCTGCGCAGGCAGACGCTACGCGAACGGAGGGGTGCCCAACGGGCGGGGTGGGTAGATCTCCGCTTGCACCAACCAAATCCGAATGTTTGGGATTAGATGTCATACTTTCGATCGATCTAATTCTAACCGCTCAGATCGATCGCAACACTCGATCAGATCGTCAGCATAGACACGCTCAAACACTCGATCGCCTGTCGATAATGCCATACAATAGATATATATCCTCACCAACCGAGCAGCCAGATATTATGCAAGCTCAACAAAACAGTATTAAAGTCAATATTCTGCTCCAGCAACGAGCAGACGGAAAAACTGTTGCGTCTGTATTGGAAGTTTCCGACTGTACCGCTGTAGAGAATAGTCGAGAACAAGCTATTAGTAGCCTGCGAAACAATCTGATTGAGAAACTAGAGACAGTCGAAGTAATTTCGCTAGAATTACCCATGAACCAGCACAGAGAGCAGGATCGGGGATGGTTGAGATCTGCGGGAATATTCAAGACAGATCCACAATTTGAAGAATTTCAGCAAGAGATTCAATCCTACCGAAATGAATTAGATAGTTTGAATTCTTAGTGCATCGAACAGATAGCCATTATGAGTATGTGGATTTTAGATACCGACCATTTATCTCTCTTACAAAGAGAAAATTCACAACTTATAGAACGTTTGTCATTGCATCAACAGGATATAGTAGTCATCACGATCGTTACAGCGGAAGAGCAATTACGCGGTCGGTTGAGTGTAATTAGTAAAGCCTCCGATCCCAAAAGCAAAACATCTCTTTCTTTAGCTTACCAAAATTTGCGTTTGACTATCGAGAGTTTAGAAGAATTTGAGCAAATAGATTTCGATCTTGAAGCAGAATCAATTTATCATCAACTGCGACAGCAAAAAATTAGAATTGGCACACAGGATTTACGAATTGCCTCGATTGCCTTAGCAAATCAAGCTACTTTGCTAACTCGTAACTATCGAGATTTTTCGCAAGTTCCTAATTTAATCATTGACGATTGGACGAGATCGGATCTGTAGATCGGGTTGAAGAATGAAACCTAATAACATAATCTCCCTCCTCAAAATCCCCTCCTCGGAGGGGTGCCCAACGGGTGGGGTAGGTAGATCTCCGCTTGTACTATTTCTCCCCGAATGCTTAGGATTCGATGGCATACTTTCGATCGAGTCTTCTAATTCTAACGGCTGAGATTGATCGCAATTCTCGATCGAGTCTTCTAATTCTAACATTTCCAGTAGAATCAAACTATGGATTTAGTGTAACCGCGATCGAGAATTATGAGTGAGTCGCGAAGATCTGACCCACCCCGCCTTTCAGGCACCCCTCCTTGGAGGGGATTTTATTGACTTGTGAGTGGGGAATGGGAATACTAATCGTAAGCACGAATATTTCCTCCTCAGCCGCCCCAGCCATGAGCTACTGCATCAGCCCCACCTGTCTCGCTCCAGACAAAAATAGCCCCACCACCAATTTCTGTATGTCCTGTGGGGCAAAGATCCTGCTCAAGGATCGCTATCGCGCTCTGAAGCTATT
>JANNDL010000236.1:0-11267 GCA_031387665.1 Chamaesiphon sp. OTE_75_metabat_95
AGTCCTAGTTATTTCGCTTCTTCAGTTGGCGGTGCCCCAATTGAAGTTCTGAAAGCCTATATCCAAAACCAAGACAAGCCGATACCTGAAAATACTAGTGCTTAGTCACAGCGCATACTGGCTGCTGGGCGGGTTCCCCGACCAACAGAACTAAAGTCCGCTCCAGTAAAGCCGCCTTGAAAGGCGGGGTTTTTACCCCGCTTTCTGATAAATTATGAGGTTATCAGCTTGGAGCTGGAATTTAATCATTAATTTAGGACTTACCCAGCCCTCCATTTCATCAATTGAGTCTAATCGATCTCCTGCTCTGATCCATCCGGTTAAGTCGATTTTATCTGGATCGTACACATAATATTCCTCTACCCCATACTGCTCATAAAATCTCAATTTTTTACTCATTTCTCCCATCCGATTACCAGGCGAGAGAATTCTTGTGTTGAGCGTAGTCGAAACATCAAACACGACTTGGGGCGGGATATTATTTTCTACCCACTGTCGATAGGAACCTCTGTCTCCCTTTGGTCGATCGAATGCTACCAGAATATCCGGTGCATTCCGAATCGTATTGTTACCTTCGACTGGATACCACAGGAAGTCTCCTGCCACAAAAACATTTGAATTTTGGGCAAAAAGTAATTCTAGATTTTCCTTAATTGTGACAATCCATCTAAATTGTTTCGTGTTGTCTGACATCGGCTGTCCATCACAATCAGGATAGATAATTTTGGGGACGGTTTGAACGATCATCATAAAATTGCCGATCGAGTATTCACAATAATTTTAGCTTGAATAATAGACAAGTGTATTCGACGATCTCCCGATCGACAATCGGTGCGTACAGTCTTTGCATCAACATCGCCCGCCCCCGACGTTGGCGGCAGCCCAACGTCGGTAATCAATACCATAGATCATTTTTCCTCATTTCATCTGCATCCCCGCCAGTCAGCAACCCTTCGCCCAGCGTACCCGCAATAATTAATAATTCCAGATTGCACAACCTAGCTAGATGTATCGATCGTCGGGAAAGAGACTCTGCCAACGAGAGTAGATTGAGGATTCGATCTCCAATCGTAGCCTCCGCCAACGCCACTGTCGATCATATAAATCGTAACCGAGAGCCTCTCTGTAAGCGCAAAGCACAGGCTACGCCAACGTGGAGCGTCCCGTTGGCGGTAGCGGATCATTTGCCCTGCAATAGCCTCTCGGAGAGAAGGGAAAGAGAATCGTTAAACAGTATTTGAGACTCGATTGACCCCAAAAGCTTTATTTGCATCAGCATAAATTTTCAAAGCCAACGCCATCTGAAGATCCGCCCGATCTCCTTGCGCCTGAAACCACTCTAGAACATCCCGTTCGCGTAGCGTCCGCTTGCGGAATCGTTGGCGGCAGCCTACCGGAGGTAATCGTTACTGTTACCTTAACTCGATTATTAACAGATCTTCGCACCACAGCCCCAGCAAACATCTCTGGAGTTACTTCGGGACAATCCGACAGATCGATATCTGCATCAGTCATCGCATCAAGCCGCGCCCAATCCGTTTCAGATTTGCGTCTCCAAGGAGAGGCTACGCCAACAAAATAGATTTGTTGTTCATATTTACTTGCCTTTCTTGCCGAAATAATCCTGATTAAACCATCATCTTCAGTATGGACGATCGCTACTATCCGACCGACCAACAAACCAAAACTTACAAAGCGTCGCTCACCATAATTATAACGAGCATCTTCTAGCATCACCGGATCACTGTCAAAAACCATTGGAACATCAACGAAATCAATCCCATGTTTACGGATATTCTCTAACCGTTTATCTTCATCCCATTCAAAGTCGAATATCACATCTATGTCCTCGTCCCACAATTCTCAAAAATAGCCTACCATGTAGACCCACAATAGTAATAACTCACCACGATCGAGCATAATTTATACATCGTTCGGTTCATTTCAGTCGCTCTTAATCGAATTTTCGTCCCAGAACCCCAGCAATTGGTCTGAACTATGATTAAAAATGATTAAATGATGGACTATGATTGGCTGAATATGAGCATCATTAACGATTTATTGGCAGAGCGTACCAGCAGTGATCCTCAATTAGGCAATAAATTTGCTGCAAACCAAGCCTCTAGATCCGCCATCTCATTAAAGTCCAGTAGTGCATCACCCAGAGATTCTAATTGAGCGATGGTTAGAGATCTGACTAGTTCTTGACGATTGATCGAGATCACCCCACAACGCCGCTGAAGCTGTCGTAGAACTAGATTTGCTTCTCCTTTCTGAAGGACATCTTTGTAAAACCGAGTCTCACTAAAATTAACTTCTTTTAGGTCTAACATTTGGCGTACCTCTTCAAAACTGAGTTGGGGAAACTTATTTAGAGCAGATTGACTACTCGCTGGTATTCATTTGCGATCGAGTGAAAAGATCGAATTGAACCTAACCTTGTTTCTAAAACATAAGGTACTGAGACAGGTAATAATTCTAAATGAGGCAACCACCAAGTTTTCTCACAAATAGCGGTATGCAAATCTCGACGACCATCATTATCTGAAAAATGGATTTCTAGTAGTCGATCTTTGAGCAGATTTATCGCCTCTAATCGGCCCGATTGCCACAGATTAAGATGAGCTAAATCTAATACCCATTTTAGATCTGGAAAGATGGCTTTTAACTGTTCGATCGAGTCTAGATCGTCTAAAAAATAGCGACGACGTTCATTATAACTTGGATACATTGTTTCGACACCTAATTCGATCTTATGACTCAAGCATTCTGTCCTTAACCATTCTAAATTAGTTAAGAATATCTCCCAAGCAGCTTCAGGACGATTGGTGTAGCTACCAGGATGGACTGAATAGGCCGTCACAGATATTTGCGCTAGCCACTCAGTTGCACGTCGAAAGTAATCGCGGTCGAGTTTTTTGGCTAAATTAAATGGGCGATGAGATCCTTCCCACACAAAAGCATGATGAGCGCGGAAGGTTGTCCCAGATGCGTGAGATTCAGCGATGGCTGTAGCTGAATCTCGATCCGGTTTGACTCCAATAGCTAGTTCGACATGTTTAATGCCTGCTGCATTAATATATGCCAAAGCTTGGCGCGTAGAAATCCCCCCGCAAGCAGATAGACTTAAATAGATAGTTCCCATAAATCTTGGTTTTCTGCTAATGCTGAATTATAGGCAAATTCAATAGTTGATGGTTTTTGTGCTAGTAAAATGCAGCAATATAGGATTAGAAAACTAAATTCCTTAGCAAGTAATTTACGATCAGGATCGACACTGTTTGGAAAATTTTCGATGCACCAAGAAATTGATTCAGCAAGATTGACAAAGGACTCATGCCGACGATCGTTGAATCCATGAATTCCGATCGCTTGAATATCGCCAATCTCCTTCGTCGTTTCATCCCAAGCTACTTTGACATTGAAACTATAGCTAGCATAGGTATTTTCGTCATCATAATCATCGGGTTCAAACTTTTCTGTGTAGCCAAATACCCGTAATGGTCGAGCGAATCGAGCAAGTGACCAGTTAGTAACAATATCATCTACTTTAGTCGTCCGATCTCGATTGGATCTGGGTTCGATCTTGAGATGTTTCTCAAAAAAATCTTGAAATCTGGCTGTTTTTAGGAGAAACCGAGCATCAATCCCGATCGCTGTTTGTAGTTCTTGCAATGCTTGCGAACGATCGACTAGTAGAGTAGCCTCTTGGTGGCGAATTCGATTGAGTTCCTCCTCGACTCGATCGCGGAGTTGGGCTAATAATGGTTCGACTCGGATGGTATATTCCTGTAGAATCGAGTCGTAGCAGGAGAATGGTTTTTGTTCGGCGTTCATAAGCTGGCAGCACGATAGTCTTTATATACTATCGAACAATTATACTATACAAGCGTGGCAAAAGTGACTGATTGCTGGATCTCACCGACAGATACAGCATTGTATCGAAGTGAAAGACTACGACATTTCAATCGATCCTCTTACTTAAGCTCGCTAGAGCTGTGATTCTTGTTGTTGATAGAGGCAGTAATATCGCCCTTTTAGTGCCATTAGTTCCGCGTGAGTACCCAGCTCGGCAACTAAGCCACGATCCATCATCAAAATCATGTCGGCACTGCGAATAGTCGTCAGTCGATGAGTGATAAAGAAGACTGTTTTCCCTGCAAAAGCTTCAGCAATATTTGCACAGACTTGTTTTTCAGAATCATAATCTAGCGCACTAGTGGCTTCATCTAAAATCAGTAAGCGAGGATTTTGGAGCACGGTTCTAGCGATCGCAATTCGTTGCCGTTGTCCACCAGACAAGCCAGATCCCCGCTCACCTACAGCGGAATTATAACCATTTGGTAAGTCCATGATAAATTCATGGGCAAACGCAATTTTAGCCGCCCGAATAATCTCATCGGTACTGGCATCAGGACAATTGAGGGCGATATTTTCTTGGACGCTACCTTCAAACAGCAAAGTGTCTTGAGGAACGATCCCAATTTGTTGCCGGAGTGAATAAAGTTCGACCTTGGCAATATCATAATCATCTACCAGAATTCGACCTGATTGGAGCGGATACAATCGCGGTAATAACTTCATCAAAGTACTTTTACCCGATCCACTTTGACCAACAATTCCGATAAATTTACCTGCTGGAAACTCTAATTTGACACTATCTAAATTAAGTGGCCCAGTTGCCGCAAATCGGAACGAAACACGATCGAACTTGACATTGCCTCGAATTGTGGGCATTGGGATATTACCCCGATCGATCTCAGTTGATTCCATTGGCGTATCCAGAATATCGCCAATTCGTTCGAGGGAAAGTGCCGTTTGCTGGAAGTTTTGCCAGAGCTGAGTCAATCTCAGAATTGGGCTAGTGACGTAGCCAGAAATGATCCGAAAGGCGATTAATTGTCCAAAGGTAAGCTTTCCATCTAGGACTAAATACGAACCCACCCAGAGGACTAATAAGCTAGAGATCTGATTGAAAAACGTCGTCGCAGCATTAGCGGCGGTAAAAGTGATCACGGTTTGAAAACCAGCCATCACGTACTGAGTATAGCGTTCTTGCCATTTCCACCGCGATCGCAGCTCCACATTTTGAGCCTTGACTGTTTGGATCCCCGCGATCACTTCTACCAGGTGCGACTGGGATCTGGCATTGCGTTCGGCTTTAGTTCTGAGCTGTTTGCGTCCAATTGGCGATACGATCGTTGTAATCAAAATACAGATTGGCAATGTTGCTAAAGCGACTAAAGTTAGCAGCCAACTGTAAATCAGCATTACCACGATATAAATCACTGAAAATACTGCGTCCAGCACCACCGTTAAGGCAGTTCCAGTTAGAAATTGCCGAATATTTTCTAATTCCCCGACTCTGGTAGATAGTTCACCGACAGAGCGAGTTTCAAAATATCGCAGGGGCAATCTCAGCAATCGATCGATAATCTGGGAACCGAGAGCTAGATCGATCCGATTGGTGGTATCTGCAAATAAATAAGTCCTCAAACTAGTTAATAAGGCTTCCCCAAAAGCGACTCCAATTAGCAACATGCCAAAGACGTTTAATGCCGAATAACTATTCTGCATCAGCACTTTATCGACAATTAGCTGGGTAATTAATGGATTTGCTAATCCAAATAACTGGATAAAGAATGAAGCAATTAGTACCTCAAATAAAACACCTTTATGCTGAACGATCGATGGCCAAAACCAGCTTAGTCCGAACTTTTGTTCTGGCGTATAGGGTGTGGATTGAATCAATAGGATCGAGATTAGATCTGTGGCGGCGGGATTGCCTTGCGCTGCTGATTGGTTGAGGGCTAGCTCTTGGGGAGATCTTTTGATCAAACCACTATCTGGTAAAGCAATCGTCACTGAATTGTGGGCAACAGCACAAATTACAGCGATGCTATCTTGCCATTTAATCAAGGCAGGCACCTGAATCCGCTGGAGATCGGTGACGGGAATTGAGGATAGTTGACCCTGTAGCCCTAGAAAATCAGCTACAGCCCCGCAAAATTGGAGCGAAATCCCCCCCGACTGCTCGACATGATGTGCGATCACCTTGCGGACAGAATCGCGCCTAAAGGGAATTTTGAACTGGTGTGCCAGCATTTCAAAGCAGGCAAGACTGCCTTCAATTTGCCCTTTCCCCCGCACGAGCTGATAGCGTTGGCGAGATTTAGGCGCGTCCAGGGTGAGGGGTAAATCTGGCGCGTAGGGGATGGGATGCTGTTCGGGCAGGGATAGAGCTGATGATGGTGGTAGTTCGATCGGATCGTCAATATCGATCGCATCATCAGGATCTACATGTGTCACAATTTGCAACACAATTGGGGCAATCCCAATCAGCCGAATTTTTTGATTACTGGAGAGGGCACTGAGTTCGACTCGGTCTCCGAGGGAGTAGCTATGGCGATATCGGACATCGGGAGATTTATCCCCAACAAACCAATTCCATTGTTTCAGGGGTGGTGGCACCTCGTGAGGCGATCCATACACTACAGCCGAATCAAAGGCTCTAATTGCCAGATCTCTGAGTGAATCAGCAGCTAATAATTCGAGTAATTGGTCTGGATTTGGATGTTGGGCTAGTTCAATTCGGAGGACTTCAAATAGTTCGATCAGATAGGGCTTGTCGTTAAAATATCTGCTCAGAACTGCTTCTTTGGCAACCGCCTGGATGAAAAATTCGGTGGGAATTGCCAGACAGGTAACTTCGGTTGAAGCGATGGCTGATTCACATGGTACACCTCGAATCGCGCTAATCGCGCCGATAACCCGACCAGTAGTTAGGCGTTCGAGGGTGATCGGACTGGTTTGGTGAGCGGGATAGCCCAGTAGCCGCACTGTGCCATCGACGACAATACTAATGTGCGCTGATAATCTGTCGAATAAAGCGATCGGTTGACCGATATGATAACGATAATACTGGGATTTTTCGGCAAGTTTCGATCGGCTGCGATCTGATAATCGATCGAACGGCTCAATCTGAGCCAAAAATACTTCAGGGGTTGTGATTGTATCAGTCATCAAATATTTCTAAAGTTATCGAAATTTAACTATTTGGTGACTTATTCACTAATGCCTAAAGCCACAATTCATCCAGCTCATCAACACCCAGCAATTCCAAATTCGGAAATTCTGTGGGAGTGCGGCATTGGCTTGCCCTCACCCCAGCCCTCTCCCAGAGGGAGAGGGAGCAAGAAACTGTGCTTTCTTCTCTGGCTCCCAGTCTCCTAGTCCCCCAGTCCCTCAGTCTCCCAGTCCCCCAGTTGCGCTATCTAATACTATGGTCGATAATTTTGGATTTGTTTACCGTCAGCACCATAGATTTCTAGTGGTAATTTGGCATTTTCACTAATAGTCTGAAGGGCATTGCCCAGGGTGTTGACATGATTGATGATGCCTGATTTGGCATTGCTATCACCTTGGTTAGAAGCAGCCATTGCGGTCTGGGATAGTGTCTGAGTATAGAGCGACATCAATCGAACCACGATCGATTTGTTATTGATCGTGTAGGTACAAATTTGGGGATTACCAGCACAAGTTCGTTGGAGATCTTGATTTGCGAGGCTAATTTTCTGGGTGGTTTTGAGTTTTGTTTCTGCTTGTTGAAAACTCTTGGTGTACTCAAATACCAATGGCTTTGCTTGAGCATAAACCGCGCTAGTTTGGGGCACACTTTGAATTGCCACAACTGACTGATTCCACTCGGAGACTGCTTCAGTTAATTTGTTGTTTTTTTGAGAAAGTTTAGCTGATTCAGCTAGCTTGACTGCCAGTTGATAGTTTTGAGCTGCTTTGTCTTCTTCAAGAACTTTTTCTTGAGCGGTAGTGATTTTGGCTTGATAGGACTTGAGCAGCTCTTGGGCTTGACCATAGGCATTTGTACTCGGTGGAATACTGTTGAGCTGGTCGCTGGCTTGAGTCCACTGGGTTTTGACGGTGCGCCACTGAGGGAGGGAAGTAGCTGTCAGTTGGGATTGAGTCGCCGCGTTGATACTGTCTACTGCCGATTTGAGTTTTTGGTCGGCGGTAGTTTCAATGGCGATCCGCCGTTCGATATCACCCAATCGACCGCGATAATCAATTAATTTTTGGCGGGCGAGGGGATAGACCTGGCTGCTAGTTGGAATTGTGGCTAAATTAGCGATCGAATCTGTCCACATCTGCTTGCTCTCCTGCCATTTTGCCAGGGGAATGGGTGGATTTTTGACGATTACGGCTGCTTTGTAGGCGCGATTCATGGCGATTACGGCTGTATCCAAATCTGCTGAATGAGCAGTGGTGGCTTGGAGCGTTTTTTGGGCAGTGCCGTGGCTACTCGACCAGGCGGGGATCGATTCCAGATTGTCAATACTCTGATGGAGCTGTTTTTGGGCTGTTAATACCTGTAGTCCCGTTACGCCTGGAGTATTGACAACTGCGAGGGAGGATTGGGTGAGCTGAGTCGCTGTATTGAGTTCTGTACAGGTTGAGAAGACGCAGGGACGGGTGCCCATGTATCCGGCACCGGAACCGATCGCCAGCAGCCCCAGACCGCCGAAGATCGGCAGTAGCAGCTTCCGTTTTGATTTTGTAGGTGGGGGACTGGCGTAATAATCATCGTCTCTGGTCGAGCCAAAGGAGTTTTCGATATCAGCCGCAAACACATCGGCATCGATTTTGACTAACCGATCTTCGGCTGAAGGGGACTGAGAGAAATCATTAAGACTGGACATTATTTCGGGGATGTTAGATGGGGTGCTGTCTAAAGAATCTTGAAGGCGATCTGCAAGCGGAACGGGTCGTTCTGACTGGAGATCGTCGCCTAGTTGCGGTCGATCTGGATCGCTAGGGGTGGAGCCGCGCCTAGCATCTGGCTTGGGCGTGTAACCGTCGCGCTCCAAGGCGATCCGGTCTTCGCTCATGGCAGTCATTTCGGGAGCGGCTTCCCCTGGAATGGTCTTTTTGACGAGGGGATAAACTGCAAAACTTTGGTGGCTATAGGGACGCTGATTGCCTTCGGCGCGGAGGTATAGTTTTACAGTCAGGGGAATCTTGGGTTCTTCTGCTTGTAATGCCCGTTCTAATACTTTGAAAATATCAGGAATATCGATCGCGACATCATTAGGGTGTTGGGCGAGTACCCACAGGGTGTCATCTTTGTACAAACACTGCACCCTAAATGGAATAATCCGCCCCAAGTGAGCGTGAAGAGAGTTTTGCAAGAAACACTCTAAAATTTTGAGGTCATCCAGTCGCGTGGCTGAGTGCATATATTAACCGAAAGTTATAGCGGTTCTGGCGTTAAGAGAGGTGTATCCGATCGCCTCTTGCTCCGATTCCTCAGTTAGTTGCCATTGGGGGAAAGGATTCAAAGACGGCTTTGCTAGTGTAAAAGTGTAACACTAGTTTTGGGTACTATTCTCGATTCAAATTATTGTGATCAGATCTTAGCAGGTTTCGATCGTTAGATCCTGAAGATTTCTTGGCGAAATTCGATCTACTGACATTTAGGTATATACACGCAAAAATTCGGCTACTAGGATGTGTTTGATTCCTAGAAAGGCTTACAGTGTTTGGGTTCCAACTAATGGACTTACCCCGACTCGAACGGGGGACCTCATCGATGTCAACGATGCGCTCTAACCAACTGAGCTATAAGTCCTTGCAGTTCATAAGCATAGCATCAACACTTAAATTGTGTCAAGACAATCCGAGACTCTGACAAATCTGGGGAGCGAAAGCTGCTGGAGCTAGTAATTTATGTTGGGTGGGTCGTGAATTTATTGGTAGTCGATGTTAAGATGGACAAATGTTTCCAAGGTTGGCCGATCGGTTTAGGCAGCGGACTCATAATCCGCGAGGCGTGAGCTTCTAGACAGGTTCGATTCCTGTACCTTGGACTTTAAATCAAAAGTTTGCGACTAATTTATGCCTAGTGCAAAACTAGTTGCAACCATCCATTCATCCAACACCAAGTTACTGATTCCGAATTTGTGCTGCTAATTGCAACAATTCTGACCAACGTAGTTTGAATTTCTTCTCAGTCAATCGAAGGGTATCCATAATTGACTTATCACTGTGGTGGGCTTGTTTGAGGTTCATAAATGACTGCTGCTCGATCGATAGTTGAGCTGCAAATACCTCCCACTGGCGATCTGTTAAGCCTAATTTATGACCGAGTTCCGCGCCTAGCCACTGGTGGACTATTTCCCAATTAGAAACTCGTGCAAACTTTTCGATGTGATATTTGAATTTCTGCTGGAGATAATCCCGCTCTCTGGTGGTCAATCCGAGGGTTTTTTCGATTTCTAGCGCGGACATATCTTCCATCTTCAAGAGCAGATAGTCAACACAAGCAGGTTGATTCTGAGCTTCAAAATAAGCAACTAATTCCTCGATTACTCGATCGCGTAAGACTCCATCGGTAGAATCGGCAGTATCAGATACCATTTTGGCACGGATCTGCTGCATCAGCTTCGAGCCAGAATCACCATCTTCGTCTTTGGCAGTATCAAAAGCTTGCTCGATATCTACAGAAGTTTCATTCGGTTGACGCTTGGCAAAAGTTTGGGCGCGGAGGACGATGAGCTGTTGACTGCTGCCAAATCGGAGATGAATTCGGCGTTTGCCATAGCATTCGGTGAATACCATGTACTCAGCTAATTCGAGCAGGCTCCGTGGGGTGTAGGTATCGCCTAGTTCATTCTCGCGGCGGAAAACTTTGAGTGCTTCGGTATAAAATTCCTGAAGGAAGTCTTCAATCAGTGAATATCTGGCTTGGAAGCCTAATTGGGACTGGGGGATGGTAATGTATCTGTAAACGATCGAGCTAAGATGACTGTGCAGCTCAATCCGACCTTGCCTCGAACCGAGCTGGTAATAATAAAGACATTTGGATACACGGTGACGGGCTAGTCCCACCCGCCAAGATTCGCTGATTCCCGACTTCTGAATTCGGTCACTTTTCGCACAAATGCGATCGATCTCAATCTCGATTCTCTGGGCTACTGCTTGAATCCGATCGACTGATCCAGTCACGTGAGTTTGTAATGCTTCGACTAACATCTCTGGCAGTGGCTGCTTTCCAGATAGTAAGACGACGTTGGACTGATGTTGTTGTTGACGAGAGCTAGTAGCTGGCTGACATTGATGCGCGTTCATGATTTGCTGTTCCCTGATGATGTGAGCTGGTTAGTTGCTTACATATCGAATGTACGCGGTAAAAAAAGAAAATACGGATAGCTTGTGTCACTTTTTTTACATTGAATTGATCCGGATCACGGATC
>JANNDL010000191.1:0-14497 GCA_031387665.1 Chamaesiphon sp. OTE_75_metabat_95
TGGACTAAATCCATTTTTGGGTCTTCGATGCTCTCCCGCAGAAGAAATCTGAATTCAATCCCAAATTCTGACACAAAACCTGCATGAACCTTGACCCCCTAAAAAGGCATAGAATGAACATGCTAGGCATTGCCCACCCTACTAGGTACTAACTGCAAGGTCAAATCTAACTAGCAGGTACAAACGCATCAATCGCATTTACAATCTCTTGAAAAGGCACAGACTCTAGAACAGATAAAAGGTTTACCGCTTTAGCCAGCAAATAGGGTGTATCTTCATAGTCGTCCTTACTCGGCAGCACAATCTGAATCGGCTTGCCTCGATCGTCAAATCCTTTTTCAAACACAAGCAAGCGCGGACTAGGATAATTGACCGACATCCAGTGATTCTCTTGGAGATATCTAACCACTTCAGCAACGTGGAGCTTCTGGATTTCAGGGTAACTTGACAAAACTTCGGGGGTCATTACCATTCTCCTATTTTGACATTCTCTATCAAGGTTAACAAAGATTCTGGGTTGAGGCGTTGAGATCTCGGAATTCTAATTCTCACAGACTGGCGATTTTCGCTGGGGCTGCCACTTAGGTATTCCCAGTAGCAGCTTCCTTGCAACCTGAGTTGCGTCTCTTCACAAATGAGCCATTGCTCAAAATCCGAGGGCAAGGCTAACAAAATCAGGATACAGGGTGTGGCAGCTCTCATGCTGCGTCTGAGAATCAAATCATTGTAGGTTTTCACCTCCAAGTCATAGACAACCTGACTATCATTGAGTTGCCATTGGGTCGATGCTTTGAGTTGAAAACTGAGAGAAAAGCCAGATTCAACCCGACGACTTTGGCGCACCAAAACCTCATCAAAACTGCCATCCACACCATAGTCATATTCTCGAATGGCTAAGTTGAGTCCGGCACGTCCAGCGATCGCCCGAACATAGGCACGACTTAGTGATTCAGCGATATGTTGGTCAGTTAACACGGTTTGCTTACGATAAGTAGGATAGTTGGCTGAATCGTAGCATAAATAGCCATAAGACTAATGGCAACACTAACCAACTTACTCACCTGGCTGAGTGAAACGATGCGTTACGCTGATGCTTTTCTATTATTCCAAAGGCTTTGTGTGCCCTATTGAGGCGGAGATCGCACTCGTTTAGAGACCAGTACTACTCAGCATTCGCATTACCACGTCAATAAATTTTTCACCCCAAACAATTGATAGTGAGCCGCACAATATAACTATCAATAATGCGATACTTGCTTGAATGACTCCCAAATCGTTAAATGTCCCATATGTCACAGGAATTAGCAGTAGAAGAGTACCAACTACGGCTCCCCCAAAAAAACGATAGATAAACTTTAAAAATGAACGTTGTTTGGAATCGGTGTTGTCAGAGGTCATCAGAAATCCCTTCAATATCTTAAACAATCGGTATATGCTGTTGAGCTTTCACTACTTAAAAAGAGTATCTAGCGGTCTAACTATTATTAGGTAGAAACTTTCCACCTATTCACTCAAATTTGTGTAGATAGACTGAAAGATTCAACATACTCCTTGTGCAAAATCAGAAGGAGTATGACTATCATCCTATTTTAGGTGGATCTACTGAATTTTTCAGTATGTTGTAACATTACGGAAAATCCTCCTAAGAAGCTGCTAGACCAAGTTAGAGACACAATTCGCCTGAAGCATTACGCTTCTTGAGTCACAATAGTTGCGGGTAAACGACTGAAAGTGAGATGATCGTTTTGGACTTCCACAAATACCGTATCACCTTCTTTAAAATCACCGCGCAGAATCCCTTTGGCGAGGATAGTTTCCAGCTCCTTCTGAATCGTCCGCTTGAGTGGACGCGCTCCATAGACTGGATCGTAGCCAACATTTGTCAGAAAATCTAGTGCAGAATCTGCTAATTTGAGTGATAGTTTTCGATCGACTAATCGTTTTTCCAGCCGTGCAATTTGGATCTTGACGATGCTGCGAAGTTGGTCTTTTTGGAGACTGTGGAAGATAATCGTATCATCGATCCGATTCAGAAATTCAGGGCGGAAGCTATGACTTAGGGCTTCGAGCACACGAGATTTCATCTCACCATATTTAGAATCATCACCAGCGAGATCCAGAATATATTGGGAACCAATATTACTGGTCATGATAATTACGGTATTCTTGAAATCTACCGTGCGACCTTGGGAGTCGGTGACTCGTCCGTCGTCGAGTACTTGTAATAGTACGTTGAAGACATCGGGATGAGCCTTCTCGATTTCGTCGAACAAGATTACGGCATAGGGGCGACGGCGGATGGTTTCGGTGAGCTGTCCGCCTTCCTCATAGCCGACGTAGCCAGGAGGCGCACCAATCAACCGCGAGACGGCGTGCTTCTCCATATATTCCGACATATCGATGCGAATTAGGGCATCCTCGGCATCGAAAAGGTAGTTGGCGAGTGTTTTAGCCAATTCGGTTTTTCCGACCCCTGTAGGGCCAAGGAAGATGAAGCTAGCAATCGGACGATTGGGGTCAGAAAGTCCAGCGCGGGAACGCTGAATCGCTTCGGCAACAGCAGTTACGGCTTCTTCTTGTCCGACGACGCGGCGGTGCAGTTCGTCTTCGAGAAAGAGGAGTTTTTCGCGTTCGGTTTCGACTAGTTTAGTCAGGGGGATACCCGTCCACTTGGAGATGATTTCGGCGATGTCGGATTCGGTAACTTCTTCGCGGAGGAGGGATTTCCCGGTGGTTTGGGATTGGGCGAGGTTGACTTCGGCGGCTTCTAGTTTCTGCTGAAGTTCGGTGAGCTTGCCGTATTTGAGCGCGGAAGCGAGGGCGAGTTCGTAGGTACGTTCGGCTTGTTGGATTTCGATATTAACTGTATCCATCTCTTCTTTGATGGTTTGGATACTGGTGATAATATCTTTTTCAGATTGCCATTGGGCGGTTAATGTACGTTGCTCTTCTTTAAGATCTGCGAGTTCTTTTTCAATCTTTTGGAGACGTTCGCGGGCGGGTGTAGATGTATCTTTATTAACAGACAGCCGCTCCATTTCTAACTGGAGAACTTTACGATCGATCTCATCTAACTCCTCTGGCTTAGAGGTGATCTCCATCTTCAGTTTAGCAGCAGCTTCATCCATCAGATCGATCGCTTTATCTGGTAGGAATCTGTCACTAATATAGCGGGTAGATAATGTTGCAGCAGCTACTAGAGCATTATCAGAGATTTTGACACCATGATGGACTTCATAGCGTTCCTTTAGACCACGTAAAATCGAGATCGTATCTGTGACAGTCGGTTGATCTACATATACTTGTTGAAAGCGACGTTCTAGGGCGGCATCTTTCTCAATATACTTGCGATATTCATCTAGAGTTGTAGCTCCAATACACCGCAGCTCACCCCGCGCCATCATTGGTTTGAGCAAGTTTCCGGCATCCATTGCACCCTGACTAGCACCAGCTCCTACGACTGTGTGAATCTCATCGATGAATAAGATAATATGTCCTTCGGATTCGGTGACTTCTTTGAGCACAGCTTTGAGCCGTTCTTCAAATTCACCCCGATATTTGGCACCCGCAATTAGGGCACCCATATCGAGGGAAATTAGCTGTCGATCTTTGAGCGATTGTGGCACATCCCCACGAATAATTCGCTGGGCTAATCCCTCTGCAATTGCTGTTTTACCAACGCCAGGTTCACCGATTAAGACTGGATTATTCTTAGTTCGGCGGGACAAGATTTGGATCGTGCGGCGAATTTCATCATCACGTCCAATTACGGGATCGAGTTTACCCCGACGGGCAAAATCAGTCAGATCTCGACCATATTTAGAGAGTGATTCATATTTGCCTTCAGGATTGCGATCGTTCACTGTTTGACTACCTCGAATTTGGGAGACGATTGTTTTTAATTTACTTTCTTCTAACTTAAATTCTGTAAAAAATTGTTTGCCAAACCGATCGTCATGAGGGTACGCTAATAATAGATGTTCGATCGAAATGAATTCATCACCATACTCTTTCCGATACTTATCCGCCTTGTCGAGTAATGTATCTACGCTCCGCCCCAGATACACCGAACTAATTCCACCCGATATTTTGGGCTGCTTATCAATAAAACGATCCAATCCTTGGCGAAATTGACTCAAATTTACGCCCGCTTTGGTGAGGATACTAGTCGCCAAGCTATCCTGCTCTAACAGTGCTTTGAGCAAGTGCTCCGACTCCATCTGCTGCTGCTGGGCAGCTTTGGCTACATCGAGGGTATTGGTAATCGCCTGAAAAGCTTTTTCGGTAAATTGTTCGGGATTATTTGGTTGCATGATGCGACGGGGAATAAAAATTTTATATAAGCAACAGCCGTAGCGGTTTCAGCTTCCAATTGCTGCTTCTTCATTGTAGTCAGTCTCAGTATCTTACCAGGATCGGTATTTACGATAGCTGTGCTGCGTATTGCCGCAACTACTATTTTGCCGCATCTCATCAGCTAAATTAATTTAGAAAAGCAAAAACGTTATATTTACACCTATGTTTGGGGAATTATAAGCAAATAGAGCTACGCTGAATTTTCAGTTTCCTCAGCCAAAATTTAATTGCGACATCTCACCAAACTCACTCGCAATACTCAAATCTAAATTCTAATTTTTCATGCTGTGCTAATTTCATGCGAAAACAAGCAAATAATTTTAGTCATCTAACTGCGATCGATCGCATCAAATTATCATCGCCAGTTCAATTTCTATTAAGTAAGAATTTACTTACAGGACGCATCCTAGATTTTGGCTGTGGCTTAGGAACTGATGTCAATTTTTCACAACAAAAGGGTTTAGATATTACTGGCTACGATCCACATTATTATCCCACATATCCTGAGGGCAAATTTGATTCGATCGTTTGTTGTTATGTCCTGAATGTATTGATGCCCGAAGCTCAAGCTGATGTTTTGATGAATGTCGCGCATCTACTCAAGCCTGGAGGTAAAGCATATTACGCCGTTAGGCGTGACTTAAAGAAAGAAGGATTTCGCGAACATTACGTTCACAAAAAGCCGACTTATCAATGCACTGTTAAATTACCATTCAAATCGATTCATCTAAACGATTATTGTGAGATCTATGAGTATGTTCACTATAATCACCAGTGGAATTCACCAAATAACTGTATCTTCTGCAATCCTCACCGCAAGCTGAATTTATTGACAGAATCAGCAACAGCTTATGCAATGTTCGATGGCTATCCGCTGAGTCCAGGGCATGTTCTCATCGTGCCAAAACGACACGTTAGCAATTATTTTGAACTACCTGCAAAAGAACAATCAGCCTGTTGGTTGATGGCGAATAAGGTTCAAGAAATTTTGACTAGAGAATTTCAGCCTGATGGATTCAATGTCGGGATGAATATTAATAAAGCGGCGGGACAAGCCATGAATCACGCCACAATTCACGTTATTCCCCGCTATTACGGAGATGCAGGGAGCAAAAAGAGCGGGATGCGATTAGTGATTCCAAAATCTCATGGAAATTAATATCGTAACGTGAGTTTTCCTAGCGGAAAGGCTACGCCAACGGGTTAAGGATTTCCGCTTAATGACTCCTAACTTCGCTTCTGAACCGCCCTCTGCGAAGGCAGACGCTACGCGAACAAATGAATTTGCGGATGCGCGTACTGTTCGGGTTCCCCGACAGTTTAGCGCACCAAGCAGGGGCTAAAAGCAAAAGTTCGTTAAAACGAACTCAGTGATTTGGCAGTTCTCTTCACTTCGTGACGCTTCGCGAACAGAGAACTTCTGCTTTTAGCCCGTTGGCGTAGCCTTTTTGCTAAGGCAAACGCTACGCGAACGGAACGAAACACTTATAGTTCAGGGCGGTGCTTAAGCGGAGCAGATCAATTTTCCTTATCCCGTTGGCGTAGCCTTTCCGCTAGGAAAACTCACGTTATCGTAGGTTGTGTTGCTGTGACAGCATGACGCACCTAGATTACTAAGCGTAGATCTTAGGGTGCCCACAAGTTACCTGTAGGGGTGCCCTTAATGGCATACGTGTCAACTTAAGGATTTTAGCAACGAGCCTAGTACGTTCTAGCCCCCGCTAAAATTGTGATTGGGACGAGAGAATCAGACTTTCAGTCCCTACGATGTCCTTAAGTTGACACCTATGCCTTAATGGGTACCCTAGATCTACGCTTAGAGAATATCAATAAAATGGTGCGTTATGCTCCACAGTAACACACCCTACAGGAATTTTGAAATTCGATCGACTGCAAGCTGCAATTTAGCTGGTTCATGTACCAACGCAAATCGCACATAGCCCTCGCCACACTTGCCAAAACCTACTCCAGGCGAAGCAGCTACGCCAGTTTGACAGACTAGTTCTGTACAAAATTCAATTGAATTGTGCGCCCATTTTGGCGGTAACTTTGCCCAGATGTACATTGTTGCTTCGGGTGTCGGCACATCCCAGCCAATCTGATTCAAAGCTTTCACAAATGTATCGCGCCGCTGTTTAAAACTATTCACTGTCTGCTGCACGCAGGTTTGTTCGCCAGTGAGCGCGGCGACTGCACCGTGCAAGATTCCTAGATACTGATTGAAATCTACTACTGCCTTAACTTGGCGCAGAGCCTGGATTAATTCCCGATTACCGATCGCATAGCCGACTCTAAACCCGCCCATATTATAGGACTTAGACATGGTGAAAAACTCGATCGACACACTTTTTTCGCGATCTGCTTGCAATATCGATGGTACTTGCACATCGCTAAACACCATATCTCCATAGGGAAAATCATGTACCAGCACGATATTGTGCTGCTGACAAAAAGCGACAGCTTCCTTGAAGAAGGCTAGGGGCGCGATCGCAGTGGTAGGATTGTGGGGATAGCTCAGTACCATCATCCGCGCTTTTGTCAAGGTTGCAGGCGGAATATCAGCCAGTACAGGCAAGAATCCATGCTCGGCAACTAGGGGCATCGAATGTATCTCGCCCCCTGCCAGATACACGCCACCTGCGTGGGAGGGATAGCCAGGATCCATCAGCAATGCAACATCGCCAGGTTCAAGGATTGCCAAGGGTAAATGTGCGGTGCCTTCTTGAGATCCGATTAGTGGCAATACTTCTGTTTCTGGATCTACATCGATTCCATACTTGTTTGTGTACCAATTTGCCACAGCTTCCCGAAATAACCGCGTGCCATTAAATAGTAAATAACCGTGGGTACTCGGATCGATTAATGCCGATTGAATTGCGGCGATAACATGTGCTGGTGTGGGTAAATCTGACGAACCCAACGACAGATCGATAATCTCCTGTCCCAGTCCCCGCGCTCGTCCCTTCGCCCGATCCATATCGGCAAATACATTACTTTTCAGTGGTTGGAGCCGTTGGGAAAACTGCATGTAGATTAGTTGATAGTTGATACTTCTGCTAGAGCAGACGCTGTGCCTACGGCAGGCTTTGCCAACGCGAACGGCTACGCTCTGCTGAGGCAGACGCTACGCGAACAGTACAAGTAATTGATAATTGATAATTGATAATTAACAACCAATTATTAATCTCTAGAGAGTAGGGTGAGCACTGCCCACCATTCAGATCTTAGCTAAATATAGATATATTGATAGACATCGATATATCTATATTTAGCTAAGATTACTATCAAGCATTACTTTTAATTTATCTTTGCTAATTGCGCCTTCCCAGGCGTGGATCATTTCGTCGCCTTTGAATAATCGGATTGCGGGAACGCCTTCTACCTTATAGGTTTTGACAGTAGCCGGATTGGGATCTATTTCCATCTTGACTACTTTAACTCGATCGGCATAATTAGCGGCAATCCAGTCGATCGAAGGTGATACCAGTTTACACGGGCCACACCATGCCGCCCAAAGGTATACTAGGACAGGTAAATCAGCTTGTAAAACTTCACTCTCAAATTGTGAATCATTGATGACTGTAACGCTACTCACTTTGATTAACTCCTGATGTTGTTACCTTCTAGATTAGAGCAAGATCGATCGAGTTGTTTGAGTTGGTGCGAATATCTACCCACACTTCGGCTACGCTCAGTGCAACGCCCCACCCTACGGGCACCCCTGTCTTGTCGTTGCTTGGTTGATTTTCATGGTCGGGAAACCCGACCGAAAATCAATCCGCTTTTTTATTCTGCGGCGTTTCTATTCGGGGGGAACCCCCGAATAAAGAAACGTCAAGACGGGGGAACCCCAGAATAAAAACGCCGCTCCAAGGAGGGGATTTTGCACAAGAGCTTATTTTGCTTGATAATAAATCTTCGTCCCTGTGTTGGTGACAAAGTGACAGTTCTCCTTGGCATCCCAGAAGGCTGCCCAGATGGAACGATCGGATTTATGATAGTACTCACCTAATACTGGTTTGATCGCCTCTGTAGCCTCTAGGAGGTGGTAGTGAGGGATGGTTAGGAAAATATGGTGGGCGACGTGGGTACCGATATTGTGGTGGATATCATTGATCAAACCATAGTCATGATCGATCGTGGAGATTGCACCTTTGAGAAAGTACCAGTCTTTGCCACGATACCAAGGGATATCATCGTCGGTGTGATGGAGAAAGGTGACTAAATCCAACCAGACGACAAATCCGAGATAGGGCACGAGGTAGAATTTAACAAACCACAGCCAACCCCAAGCAAATGTACCCGCAGCAACTAAACCAATCATCACCGCACAGCAGATAGTGCTGGTGATAACATCCCATTTTTCCGACTCGCGAAATAGGGGACTGGCTGGATGAAAGTGGGAACCACCTGGACGCTCAGGGGAACGACGGAACAAGTATAGAGGATAAGCTAATAGTAAAGTTAAGTCGAACCGGAGAAATTTCTCCCAGCCTTTCATATCATCGTATTTAGCTTCAGTCACAGGATACCAACTTTCGTCGGTTTCGATATTGCCAGTATTGTGATGGTGAGTGCGGTGGCTGATCCGCCAGCCGTGATACGGTACCAGAATAAATGAGTGGGTGATGTGTCCAACGAGGTTGTTCAGCCACTTGTAGCGAGAAAATGAACCATGCCCGCAATCGTGTCCAATTACGAATAGTGCCCAGAACATTGTTGCTTGCATGAACCAGAATACTGGATAAAATAACCAATTATCTAACTTGTACGCGATCGCATACAGTCCAGCTACAATTACGACATCGCGGAAGAAATAAGATAAGGATCTCCAGGTAGAAGACTCGAAACAATGCTTGGGGATCGCGGTTCGGACATCTTGGATGGTGAAGGGAAGCCGTTCTCGTTCAAATGAAGCTTCGTTAGAATTGCTTGGTTCGACTAAATTAGATTGCACGTATTTTTAAAAATTACCTAATAATAATTGCCCAACCGCATTGTTACATTTCGATATAAATTTGGCAACAATTTTCAGGAAAGGACTGGGAGATGGGGAGACTGGGGATAATTGAATTAGCTATTCTCCTGTCGGAGAGGCTTACGCCAACAACTATCAACTACTTGTACTGTTCGCGTAGCGTCTGCCTCAGCAGAGCGTAGCCGTTCGCGTTGGCAAAGCCTGCCGTAGGCACAGCGTCTGCTCTAGCAGAAGTATCAACTATCAACCAACTAACCCCCCATGCGAATCTCTGAGTAGAAGGAAGCAAGTGAATCCCCATTTGCTTGGGTGATAATGGTGGTGCGGACTCGAACGTTGTTGCTCTCGAACCAAACTCGCTCGGAAGAACTAGTATCGCCTGCTGCTGTAACTAGAGTGAGCGCGTCGTCATCGCCCATCGTATATTGAGCTACTTGCAGAGATTTAGCATTAGTGGTGGATGTGTGAAATAGCTTGCCAGCCTTAGCTTCTGGCGCGTCAGAAATGGCAATTGCGATCGATTCGCCCTGCTGATTCGGCGAGTTTTTGGTGGGTGTATCCCAGGCGATTGTGCCTTTCCAGGTATATTTTACCCCACCCCAAATCGAGCTGGGATCGACACCTGCTTGTTGACAGATTTGGATCACTTGGGGATTGTCGCTGGGTAAGATCTCAATGACTAGATCTGATTTGCCATGTTCTGACTGTTTTAGAGTTAAATGTTGACTAGTCTTTTGGGAAAACCATTTGCCAGCACTAAGCTCAAAAAATTCGCGGACATTCATACAGTGGTGGATGGTGGATGGTGGATGGTGGATGGTGGTTAGAGGCTTTCATAACCATCATTGACTGGCACTCAAGAGTCGATCTCAGCCAATAAACCAGTATAACCTTGCAGATGCTACTGGTTTAGATGACAGATTCATTGTTGAGCAACATACCAGGTTTTCAGCCTCCCACATCTCCTTCGGCTGGCTTCTGACTGTCTGCAATTCTTTGCAGCCAGATAGTTGCAGCAGCGGCAACATTCGGTTGGCTATCTCTGGCGAGATACTTGAGTGCAGAGATACTTTTGGGAGTGGGTAGTTGTCCGAGGGATTCAGCTAGACGTTGGCGAACGAGCCAGTCTTCAGACTCAATAAATAATAGTAATCGATCGATTGCGGCAACTGCTTTAATCTCGCCCAATGCTGCAATTGCTGCTTGCTGAAGCACAACTTCTGACGAGTCCAAAGCCTGCATCAACACATCAAAAGCACGAGGATCTTTGAGATTGCCAAGGGATACAGCCGCGCTAAACCGCACCAGCCAGTCGGTATCTTCATAAAATGCGCGAACTAATGCTTCAAAAGCACGAATATCTTCTAGGTATCCAAGGGCACCTGCGGCATCGGCGCGAATGCCATAATCTGGGTCATTAGCGAGAATCTCGATCAAAATCGGGTAAGATTCTGGTGTAGCTTTGACTCCCAGTGCAAATACTGCCATCGATCGCAATTGTAAGCTTTCATCATTGAGCACTTTTTTGATCAATGGTAGTGCCACATCAGCGGGAAAATCTCGGAGAGATGCTAGTGCTACCATCCGATCTCGCAGATCTGGACTCTCTAGTTGTGTAGCTACTGAGGCTATCTCTGCTGGTTCTCGTTGGCGTAGCTCTTGCTCTGGAAGATCGCTCATGTACTTTTTAATGTGCTTTATCCCTAGATTGTAACAAATTTTATTATCCTAGTGACTAAACACTGCGCCAAACTTCCCCCCGATTGCCATCCATGCCCAGCCATATCGACTCAACTCATCTATGTCAACTCACGGCTGCTCAAATCAAAGAAATTTTAGTGCTAGAGGGCGTGTCAATTGAACAATATCAACCGCAGCTACATCGATGGTTGACGATCGCGCAGCTCCCAGATCTGGGACAATTAAGCCTAAATCTAGAACCTGAAAAAGCCCAAGAAATCGACTTTCGATTGCAGCAGCAAGAGATTGTCGAATTCACAGAAATAAAGACAGTGATGAGTATCGATATTTGCGATCGCTACGTGTTTATTCCCTTATTAGAACAGCCAGATCTCTATAGTAATAGCCAGCGAGAACTATGGGGTCGAATTTGTCTACGGGGAACGCTCAATAGCATTTGGACGGCGCAAGACTTATCTTGGGTTCAAGCTTTAGGACAGCAATTGATGGCGACAATGAACTTGCTGGCAGAGTTTACCGCGACTCAACCTGCTGTAGCTAGTTCGACTCCATTATCGTATCTGGCAGAATCGATCGAACGTGTCGATGAGTTGGAGTTAATTTGTCAGAAGAAGGATGATTTTATTAATAACATCACTCACGATCTGCGAGCACCATTGATGAATATTAAAATGGCAATGCGGATGTTGAGAATTAGCATGAGAACAGACCTTGAACTCACAAAAATATTATCAGGACATCCAGCGGAAAGATATTTGGCTGTGCTGGAGCAAGAATGCGATCGAGAAGTAGCATTGATCGATGATATTTTAGACTTACAGCGACTGGAAACTACGCTGAGTCAGCAAAAAGGATCGACGAACGATCGAGTTAATTTTGAGTCAATCGAGCTTGAAAGTTGGCTAGCAACAACGGTTGAATCATTTACCTACCGTGTTGATGACTCCCAACAAAAAATTACGACATCGGTGATTGGCTCGGTTCCAAATATTTCAACAGATCGAGTTTATCTAACCAAAATCATGACAGAGTTGTTAAATAATGCCTGTAAATATACCTGTGTTGGTGGTGATATCTGGGTATCGATCGATAGCAATCTCAACTCAGAACTTTTGATGATTCAGGTTAGGAATCAAGCAGAGATTGCTCCACAGCACTTGCCATTTATTTTTGACAGATTCTACCGCGTTCCTGGCAGTAATCGATTGATACAAGGAACCGGACTAGGCTTATCTTTAGTCCAAAAACTAGTAGAGCAACTGGATGGAAAAATTGCCGTTGTTAGTAGCAATGGGTGGACAGAATTTACTGTCAATTTACCAGTTAAAATTGGGAGATAGGATTTTGGCTTGAGGACATACCCTTATTACAGCCAACAACCTAACTCCCAATAAACTATTCACTAAAACACTAATAGCTATGCTTCAATGCAAGATATTAGGCTATTCATTAAAACTCAAACCCAAGCCCAATATTAGTACCACTTACATCAGCAAAATCAGTATTGTAACTGGCAACGATCGCAATCCCATCATAGAGATTGATATCAACACCAATAGTACCTAATAAACCAAATTTATCACCTTGAGCAGTACCGCCTCTAGAGCTGAATTGAACCCCACCACCAGCGTGGAAAGTGAGCAAAGGATTGCGTTCAAATGGTTCTTTGTCGCCGAACCCAAAATCGTAGGTAACAGGCACGCGGATCACGGTGTTCTTATTACCAAAGACTGCTGATGGTCGAATGGAGTAATTTTCGGAGAAAGGGATCCTGCTAACCACGCCAAAAGCGGAGGAACCATTGCCAATTCCAATTGCTGGACCAACGTAATTTTGGGGAATTCTGGTTGGGTAGCCACTACCTGTATCTCTAATGCTGGGTGATGGCGGAGCTTGAGGTGAAGTTCCAGGCAGTTCTGATTGGGCGATTTGCAGTTTTGGGGTGGTTTTGAGATCGGGGCTAGTTACAGGTGCTTGATTTTTCCAATTCGAGCTAGCAAGTTGGGTTGGAGCGACTCTGGCTGTTGCACTCGAATTAGGTTGAGTGACTGGAACCGAATTATGTGTCTGTACTGCGGGGGTGGTGGTGATAGGTGGGATCATATCGGGTGCTGATTACTCCTTGAGAAATTGGTGGTGTGACTTAACTACTGGCAATCGAAATCCTAGTAGGGATCTAGACTGGATAATTGATTATATAGTTTCCTTCAGTGAAATCCTCTCACTCGAATGTCTCGATCTCAGACATGGCTGTTGCGAATAAATCGGAGATAAATGGGAGAATATGCCGATTTTGGCTATGATTAGTTCCTTCTGTAAAGACAATTAGGAGGTATGGTTGCTGACCTGGTAATTCGATATAAGCGGCATCATGGCGCGTCTGGGATGTCCAACCTGCTTTTGACCAAATTTGACTCTCAGGTGGTAAACCTGCACCCAGAAAGCCATTTACCTGGTTTTCCTCGCCTGGATCGGGAGTAACTCCGGCCAAGTGGAGATCTCGCTGAAGTAGCTGCATCATTTGGCTCGATCGATCACTGCTGACTGCGGCACCGCCAACGATACTGTGCATTAGTCTCGCTACAGCGTCTGTGGTCAGCATATTCCGGTTTTCCCGCATTTCCCCCACAAATATCCGTTCTCGTCCATAGGGACCTTCATTCCAAGGCTTTTGATTGACGTTAATTGGGTCTAATTCTGGCCAGCCCAGGGATTGAAAATAGCGGTTGATCAGATTGCGCTGGGCTTTCCAGGTTGTAAATGGCCCAGGTGAGAGTTCTGGCCCGCTGGTAGTGCCCGTGAGGGTATCGACAACTAGACTAGTGGCATCATTACTGGAGTCTACGATCATATCCCGCATGGCTCGATCGAGTTCCACTGATGGTTCTGCCATGCCCTGCTGGAGCCACTCGTGCATGGCTAGTAGATAAAATAGCTTGATAATACTTGCGGGATAAATCCGTTCACCACCCCGATAATTGAAGCCTCGAATCGGATATTTCCACAATTCATCCGCCGTAATCGCACCACCAGTATTAACCGGAATTGGTCGATCGTATACTAGCCAAGTCAGGGCAAGTTGGTCGCGGTTTAAGTCGGGAAATTTTGCCCAGGTGCTGGCGAGAGCTTGTTCTGCGAGGGTGGTTAGGGTCGGATTTGATTGGTAGAAGTGCATCTTGAGGGAACGGTGGAGAGTGGATAGCGTAGATCTAAGGGTACCGATGAAGGGCACCCCTACACAAGTAACTTGTGGCAGAGTGGATAAAATCTATAATCTCGGTGCTTAGTTGCCAACCGCCCCGCAGATAAATCGCGGTGCTCGTAAGTACTTGAGCGAAATTAGTTACACACATTAAATATTATAATATATCTAAGTTGTCAGATTGCACATCGCATAAATTGTTCAAATGTTTGTCCTCAGAGAGATCAACCCACTGTCCTTCAAGCTATTAGAAAGAATTT
>JANNDL010000192.1:0-24724 GCA_031387665.1 Chamaesiphon sp. OTE_75_metabat_95
TGGACTAAATCCATTTTTGGGTCTTCGATGCTCTCCCGCAGAAGAAATCTGAATTCAATCCCAAATTCTGACACAAAACCTGCATGAACCTTGACCCCCTAAAAAGGCATAGAATGAACATGCTAGGCATTGCCCACCCTAAAGCCTACAGATCGACTAAGTAGCTATCAACTATCAACTACCCTTCACCTACTTTAATTTGGATTTTTGGGCCTGATGTTGCTAATCTGAAAATCATCCCATCGATTACTTTAATTGTTTTGATCGCCTCGCCATCTTGATAGGTGCCATTCGCGCTGATATTAAATAATTGCCAGCCGTCACTTTCATTCCAGCGCAATTCGGCATGATGTCGAGAGACAACAGCACTAAATAAAACAACATGATTATCTGTCGCCCGTCCAATTCGGATGACATCTTCGGATATAAACGTCCAATTTTGGACGGGAACTGAATTAACTAGACTTAGTACAATCACTGATAATATTTGTTAGTGCTCGGTGGGAATTATTGGAAAATAAAGGTTACTAAGTCTCCCTTGCCTAAACCAATCCGATCTCCAGTGCGGAGTAAATGGCGATTGCCTTTCGGTAAGATGTTGTGGTTGATATAAGTACCATTTGCACTGCCAACATCCTCAATGTAATAGCTTTCGCCTTCCACCCGAATATTCGCATGGATGCGGGACACAACTTCCGCCGATGGAAAACCAGAGACATCAATGTCAGGGGGAATTTGGTCGTTAGGCTTACCGAGATGAACTATTTGCAATTGTGGGGGAATTTCCAGACTTGTGTTGGTTTGGATGTGTAGCAACTGATGCACTGCTATCTGAAGTTGGGTACTAACTGGTGTCACAGCAACATTAGGTTCTGGCAGTGGTGGAGTCGTGACGGGAAATGGTGCCGCAGGTGTTGATACTACTGGTGCTGCAATTTCTTGACCGATCGGTAGTACAGTTAGGTCTGGCTCGACAGAGGCTGGCTCGGATGGCTCTGTAGTCGTGTTTTCAACTAATTCAGCAAGCTCGGCGGCTGGAATTGTCAGGACTGTGGGTGGTAAACCAACATTAACTGATTCATCAGATGAAATAGCAGGTCCAGATAGCAAAATGGGCGATTTAGATTCCACAGTTTTTAAGTTATGACCGCACTGTCCACAAAATGTCGCATCGACTCGGACCGATGCCCCACAGGTGGGACAAGCTTGTGTCGCTGGCAAAGCTGTATAGCAAGCTTCACAGTTCGTCGCGCCGTCAGGGTTCCCATGTTTACAGTTTGGACAAACGATCATAAAAAAGATTTTAGGTTTTAGATACTTAACCTACTGCGATTTTATCAGAGTATAGGTCTGGGTATTGGGTATTCTTTCCTTATATTGCCTCAATTATTTGCTGAATAGTAATTTTCTTAGATCTTGGCTCAAAATATAGTTACTAGCGTTTTAGTGGATAGTGAATAGTTTTAGTAAGTCGCCAAGTCAAATTTGGACTGTGCTGGCGTTTTTTGCTATACTAGTATAGAAAGACTATTGTTAGTTATAAATATTATGTCAGACTTAGATCGCGGCATCATGAAATTTAAAGGAGCAGATGCTCCACTAGCGATCGGCATCTCTGCTACGATCGTCTTAGGCGGTATTCTTTTTCTGGTTGTTTGGGCGATGCAAAACGCTTATGTGGTCTAGAGGTTAATTGTTTGCTATTTAATGCCGATTCATCCTTTACCTATCGACGTAATTCACCTCATTGCTGCGGGAGAAGTTATTGACTCCCTAGCGGCGGTGGTCAGGGAATTATGCGAGAATGCGATCGATGCTGGAGCTTCGAGGGTTACGGTTTCACTGTTTCCCGACAAGTGGCGGATTCAGGTAGCCGATAACGGAGTTGGGATCGGACTTGCCGATCTGCAAGTGGCAGCTACAGCTCATAGTACTAGCAAGATTGACGATCGAGACGACCTATTTCACATTACCAGCCTGGGTTTTCGGGGCGAGGCTCTGCACAGTCTGGCACAACTTGCCCAACTCGAAATCTATAGTCGTCCCCGCCACAGTTGTGATGGGTGGCATCTAGTATACAACCATCAGGGCGAAGTTTTGCAGCAACGAGAAGTTGCCATCGCACCTGGTACAGTAATTAATGTTGAAAATCTGTTTGGTGATTGGGAGGCTAGGCGCGAAGGTTTGCCAAATCTCAACCACCAACTTCGCCAAGTTCAGATGATGATTTCTCATCTGGCTTTGTGTTATCCCCAAGTTAGTTGGACGCTAGAGCAACAGCATCGCCCGTGGTTTCAGATTGTTGCAAGCAAAACTACCCAGCAAATTATCCCGCAACTGTTGCCGAAAGTTCGGGTTGACGATCTGCGGTATGTTGAGATGAGTATTCCAACGATGGAGGGATGGGGAGAGGGGGAGAGGGAGACAGAGACGCAGGAATCTAAAATTCAGTTGACTTTGGGATTGCCCGATCGATGTCACCGTCATCGCTTAGACTGGGTGAAGGTTGCCGTCAATGGACGTATTGTCAGGGCACCAGAATTGGAGCAAACGATCGTCAGTGGATTAGCTAGAACATTACCACGCGATCGATATCCTGTCTGTTTTCTTCATCTCCAAATCCCGCCTCAGTATATTGACTGGAATCGCCATCCAGCAAAAGTAGAGATCTATCTCCAGCAGATCGAATATTGGCAATCACAGGTATTGCGGGCAATAGATTCAGCATTGAATCTGGATGCGGAAGAAATCGATGATGACGATACTACCATTACCAGCCGAATTGGAAAATTGCTGGCAGTCGCCGAACAGCAGGGAGCTTATCATATCCCCCAGAGATCGATCTCTTCGACGCTCAATGACGGTGATGGATTGGGTTTACTCGAACTTCGCGCCATCGGACAAGTTCACAATACCTATATTGTTGCTGAACACTCAGATGGACTGTGGTTAGTAGAGCAACACATCGCTCACGAGCGGGTGCTATATGAGCAAATAACTGCTGCTTGGCAACTTTTACCTCTAGAACCACCAATTATACTTTCTCATCTGTCAGAGCGGCAAATAGAGCAGTTACAAGAGATTGGGCTGACGATCGATCCTTTTGGCGAAGACTTGTGGGCAATTCGGACAGCTCCAGCACCACTATTGATGCGGGAAGATTTAGCAGCAGCAATTACCGAACTCAGCTTGGGCGGAGATTTGCAAGCTGCTCAAGTTGCAGTTGCCTGTCGCTGTGCGATTCGGAACGGTACATCCCTGAGTTTAGCCGAAATGCAGAACTTACTCGATCGCTGGCAACGCACCCGCAATCCCCGTACCTGTCCACATGGTAGACCGATTTATCTCTCCTTTAAGGAAAGTAGCCTAGCTCGATCGTTCCGCCGTCATTGGGTAATTGGGAAAAGTCATGGGATTTAGGAGGGGCGCGGGAGCGTGGGGGTGTGGGAGTGTGGGAGCATGGGGGCGTGGAGGATTTAACTATTCACGATCCACTATTCACTTCATTTACTTGCAACGATGACTTGGGCTTCGCGGAGAATTCTATCGCTTTGACGATAGCCGCGCACGACTTCTTGGATAACGTGATTGGTGGGGATTGAGTCACTTTGCTGCTGGGAGATCGCATACATACATTCTGGATCGAATGGCTGTCCCAGAGAGACGATGGGGGTGATTTGGCGTTGGCGCAGAATGGTTAAAAGCGATCGACGAATGATCTCAATTCCCTCTTGACTGCTGGTTAATGTGGCGATGAGGGATGTGTCTAGAATGGGCTTGGGTGAACCAAAAAATAGTTTTCGCCAAATGCTAACTGCGGGGAGTTTAGGGTGCAGGGCAGTGGCGATTTGAGCTTGATTGTAAGCGATCGTGCGATCGAGATCGTCCATCACTGAGAGTAAATCTTTAAACAATCCTCGATCGTCAGTTGCTTTAGCTGTTGACGCTTGCAGTTGTTCATTCCGCGATCGCTCAAGATCTAATGCCTGCTGTAAAGCTAGTTGAGCTGACTGGAATAGTTTGTTTTGTTGCTTGACTTCCTGCCGCAAGGCGATCGATTCTCCCACCATTTGATAGGGATCGAATGTCGGCAGGATCTCAGGAGCTTCGCCTAGATATTCCGGCAATTCTGGAGCGGTTTGGAGATAGTCTAATAGTTGCTCTGCTAATGCTTGTCGATCGATCATTGATTAGTTGATAGTTGATAATTATTAAAAAGTTAGTTTGAGTAATTCTTCCAAGCTAACTTCTAGATGAGCGGTGAGATTTTGTTTGAGTGATTCGATGGTGGCTGGTTCGATCGAGATGCCAATTGGACTTGGCTTGAAGAAGTTTTCTGATGGGCTAGTTATCCCTTTTTGGATGGCTTCATAGGCAGTACGGATCGCCTTGAATTCAGTGGGGTGAGTATGGGCTGGAAATTCTTTGAGCTTGGCATGATAGGCAGCTTTAGCTGCTTTTGGAGTAGCATCAACTGTTATACCAAGGAGATCGTGGGGACTAGTAGTTGGGGGCATAAATCTAGTTACTATTTTGAGGAGACGGGGAGAGTGGGGGACGGGGAGACTGGGAGCAAGAAATGATGCCCTTACTTGTGCCGCCTAGATGTAGGGTGTGTTACTGCGGAACATAACGCACCATTAACTATACGATTGGTGCGTTATGCTGTCGCAATAACACACCCTACGGTTTAAAGATCCATGAAGTTGCGTTTGCGTTTTTTGGGTTTTGTGAAGATGAATTCATCGTCGTCATCATCATCATCACCAAAACCAAAGAAATCATCGTCATCGTCATCATCGCCAAAAATGCTCGATGGATTTTTGAGCATATCTGAAATGAATTTTTGTTTGAGCATGGGCAAGATTCTCTCAAGTTCGGCGCGGGATACTTTACTACCAAACGTTTTGCGAATCATCTCTTCAAACATTTTTTCGATTTCTGGGGGCAGACGATCGATGCCAAACTTGCCTGAATTTGGGGTGAAGAAATCATCACTCTCATTGCTGCTCAAATAGCGATCTTCCATCCGAAATGCTGCTAATGCTTGAGCATCTTGCACCTGTCGAGCCAACTCGAAACCTTTCGATCGGAACTCCTCGTAGGGTTCACTGCTCGGTGAAAAAGTTGTGGCTTTTGCTAATAATAGCAGGGGATTTTGCTGTTCGCGAGAGAGGGCAGTATCAATGAACGATCGCAAGTTAGCTGTTTGTTTAAACCACCGCACTTGGAGTTGTAGTAATGCTAGGGCATTTCCAGGTTGGGGAGCCTTGGCTAAATAAGCTTGCACGGGAAAATCGAGCTTATCTGAATTAGGAGCTTTGACTGCTAGTACAATCAGGTGAATCTCACGGGCTGCGGGAAGTTCGGGAATCAGCTCGAAAATCATTGACAGGTAGCGCGTACTCAATGCAGCGATGCCCTTATCGCGCTTGGAGAGGACTTCGATCGATAAAGCGATTACTTGCAGTGCAGCTAGTTTATCAATGGTTGACAAGCTTGCTAGCAGGCTATCCCAGGCTGCTGTGGCTTTAGTTTGATCGATCGAGATTTTGCCCGTACCTGTCACGTTACCTTTTGCTGCTTCTTTGAAAATTTGGCAGACACGCAGGGTTGGTGCGGTGGATTTATCCTGGGGTAATAGGCGGCTAAATAAGTCATAGTTTTGAGTCGATAGAGCCTCGATCCACGGATCAATCTTCACTTCATCGGCTTCGGGGAAATCGCCAAATTTTTTGCCGTGACGCTTGCGGATTTCTAAGGCTTCAGCCTCGCGATCTGCTTCGTTGAGGGCTTCTATCAACATATCGTATGCTACTTCAAACTCGCAACCTCGATCGAAACCTTGCTTGAGCAGTTCGATGCCTTTATTTACATCATCTTCGGCGATTTTGATGATACCCTGACGACCGATCGCTTCGCCAGACATGGGACAAATCCGTAGTGCCTGCTGGACAGAGCCGTAAGCCGCATTTGGGCGTTCGAGTGAGATGTAACAGTCGGCAATCAGGCAATGGGTATGGGCTAATGTCAGCGCGAGCTTTTCTGGCGGCCAATTTGCGGGATTTTGTTTGGCATCTGATTCGATCCATTTGCTAAAGCGGATGAGTAACCGTTGCTTTTCTTGATACTCTCCTTCTTCTTCTAATGCGTACAAGAAGTTAACGACTAGTTTGGGATTTAGTTCTTTCTCTTGGAGCAGCGGCTGCCATAATTTGATCGCACAGTCTGTCGCTCCTTGCTGCGTCGCCTGATCGCCTGCGATCGTCAAAATTGTTGATTTCAGTGCCATTAATTCGGCAATTCGAGTCGATCCAGATTTGAGTTGTAATAACGAGTGTCCAGCATCATGAAAGTTGCCCACAGCCATCAATTGCACGGTTTCTAAGGCGGTTAAAAGTTCTTGGCTAGCTCGATCGTCTTTTGCAGCTAGCGCACTGCTAGCTTTGCCTTGAGCCACTTGCTGAACGATCGCTAGTTTTTTCAAGACTGGATGATCGGGCAATATTTGTCTACCAAAGATCGAAAAGCTGGAAAACCCCAATTTAATACCTGCTTCGGCCCAATTACCATTTTGCTGATGACTATATGCAAGCCAAGCATCGACAGAATCGCCTGGAGTTAGAGGTTTTTTGACCTTGGCGAAGGAGATCAGCGCGAATTTTGGTTTGCCGGATTGTAGTTCTAGAACGCCCCGCGCCCAGTGAACTTGGGCGGCACTAAAGCGTTTGGCTTGGGCTTTAATTAGGTCTTCAACTGTCTCAAATTCACCCTTGATTAGCAGCAGTTTCAGATAGCAAATGCTTTCATCCTTGGGGAGAACTTTGCTGTCAAAGGCACTTTTAATTAAATCCAGGGCGGCATCCAACCGATCCTGCGCCAGTAGCGTTTTCGCTAACCAGTAATGCACTTCTGTTGTCACGCCGAGCTTGAGAACTTGGCGGAAGGAATTTTCCGCAGCCTTGAATTCACTTTTTTCCAGTTCTTGCTGTCCCCGCAGTCGCCAAATTTCAGCCTCAGTTGGAGCAAAGACTAGATCTGGCTGCGATCGTTGTAGCTTCTTGATTTCATCGATCGCCTGTCGATATTTTTGCTGGGCTAATAGGGTTTGCAATTGTGTTTGAGACATGACCAAAAGGTTTTAAAGTGTTACCAACTGTAGATATTTTGGGAACTTTACTCTAATATTGCTTAGAGATTAATACGTCAAATTTTTACAAGAACTCGTTTAATAATTATAGAATACCGCATGGGCAGAACTGTTGGGATTGATTTAGGTACGACTAACTCCGAAGTCGCGATCGTCGAAAATGGACAGCCGCGAGTTTTGGCGATCGCTGATGGCAGTTGGATGTTACCATCTTGCGTCGGATTTAGCGAAACCGGACAGCTAGTCGTCGGACGTTCGGCTCTGCGCCAGTATGCGGCTGCGCCAGAGCGGACAGTCAAGTCAATCAAGCGGTGGATGGGGACGGATCATCAAACAAGTCTCAAGCTTAATGGCAATGAGACACGCGAGTATTTACCCCATGAAATCTCGGCAATTATCCTCAAGACGCTCAAACAGCGGGCAGAAGAAGTATTGGGTGAAGCTGTGACTGCGGCGGTGATTACGGTTCCAGCTTATTTTACCGATGCTCAACGGCAATCTACAAAACTAGCAGGCGAAATTGCAGGGCTAGAAGTATTACAAATTATTAATGAACCCACAGCGGCGGCACTTACTTACAGTGGGCGCACAGACGAAAGCGAACTAGTATTAGTCTACGATTTGGGCGGTGGTACCTTTGATGTTTCGGTGGTAGAAATCACTGGGGAAGTCACCGAAGTTCTCGCCAGCCACGGCAATAATCGCCTCGGCGGAGATGATTTCGATCGCAGATTACAGCTCCATCTCGCCGAAAAATTTCGCGAAATTCACCAAGTCGATGTCCCTGAAGATGCCGCAACTCAGGCTCGATTGCTTCAAGTCGCCGAGCAAGTAAAAATCGACCTCAGTTCCCACGCTTTCGCCACAGTCCGCGAGACATTTCTCGGTACCAAAGGCAGCACCGCTCTGCACCTAGAAACCGAAATTGCCCGTAGTGACTTTCAAGATTTAATCCAACCATTACTCGCCGAAACCCTAACTGCGATCGATAAAGCCCTCGCCGATGCCGATCTCACCGCAGCGGATCTCGATCGAGTTATCCTCGTTGGCGGCTCCACCCGTCTACCATTAGTCCAGGAAATGGTCGAATCACACCTGGGACAGGCTCCAATTGATGGCGTACAGCCGGATCTATGTGTTGCCCTCGGTGCAGCGATTCAAGCGGGTGTATTGTCGGGCGCAGCGATCGATTCCATCTTAGTCGATGTCTGTCCTCACTCCCTCGGTATTGCCGTCGCGATCGATACCCCAATGGGACTCAGACCTGGATTTTTTAGTATCATTATTCCGCGCAATAGTGTTGTTCCAATTTCTCGTTCTGAGGTCTATACGACATTTCGAGATGACCAAGAAATGGTAGAGATTGATGTCTCTCAAGGCGAAAATGCTGCTGCTGAAGAAAACGTGCAGTTAGGTTCATTTGAAATCGCCGATTTGCCCTTGCTGCCTGCGGGTGGAGTTAAAATCGAAGTCCATTTTGATTTTGATATCAGTGGGATTCTCACTGTCACAGCGACAGAAAAAGGCAAAGGAACTCAGAGTAGTTTAGTCGTCAATAATACTTCCGTCCATCGTCTCTCTGCAAATGAATTAACTGCTGCCCGTGACGAGCTAGATGCGTTATTTGCAGATGAATTAGATTCTGAAGATACTGATCAAGCAGACACCGATGCCTGGAATATTCCCGCTGCTCTCGGCAATAAATCATCGAATATTTCCGCTGCCCTCGGCGAGCAATTGCTAGAATTACAAGCCCAAGGTCGTGCTCTGCGTTCTAGTATTGATGATACCGAAGAACTCGACGCACTCGAAGATTCGATCGAGAAACTTGGCACAGCGATTGTGAGTGGCGACGCTGAAGGTATTGCCGCAGCCCAAGCCGAACTAGCTGACTTTATCTACTATGCAACTAGTAATCAGCCTTCTGACTCATGAAATGTCCCGTTTGCCGTGCTGTCTATCGAGTCCCTAATTCGATCGAACAAACTAAACCCTGTCATCGGTGTGGGGCAGATCTAGCCCCATTAATTCAACTACACGATCGAGCCATCGCCCATCATCGTCAAGCCATGATCCACTTCGCTGCTGGAGCGGTGCCAGAAGCTATTCTGGCGAACGATCGAGCGATCGCACTGCATACTCAAAATCCAGATTTTCATGCCTTTGCAGGGCAATTATTCGCCCTGTCAGGAGAATTCAATCTGGCTATTCGATCGTGGAAGTTTGCCCGAAAACTGGATCCTAAAAATGTGTTGGCATCGAATTGTTTGGAGCTATTCGATCGAGTTAAGATTGACGATTGAAATTGGTGGAACTTCGCCAAGTATAAAACAAATAGCTGATTTCGATCGCATTTCCCAGCATCATTCCAATTGCCGCTGCAATTGCTCCATTTTGACCTAGTTGTGACGCTAAATATGCCGTACCCAACATTACAATTGCCCCGATCCAAGCCCCCTGATTTACACTCCAAGTCCGCCCTTCACTGACTAAAAAACCTTGGAGCGCATTTTGTATTGATACTAATAATGGCATTACCACACAGAGCAATAATACCGGACGCACTCGCACAATTAGTTCCGGATCGCTGCCGATAAAATAACTAATTGCCGCCCCACTAATCGGCGATCCACTCACAGCTAATAAAATTAACGAGCACACAATCCCAACGCTAACTGCAAATGTAATTAAGACTCGATCGGATATCAATTTTCGATTGCGAATAATGATTTGCTGCACCATTCTAGTCGAATTGGCAATCACTAATACTAAGCCCCACGCAGCAGGCCAAGCAGCCAAAGCAATATTACCATCATTCGATCGCGCCACAATCCCGACTAAAGCCGCTCTCGCCCCCCATCCCAGCATCATCGTACCGCCCAGCGGTGCATAAAATTTCCACACGCCCGCTAAATCTTGGGGTAATTCGGGAGTTGAGAATAACTGTGGTGGTTTAGTTGCACCTAATTTTCGCGCTAGATAAGTAACCGCAATCGCTTCAGCTATTACACCCCAAACTAGGCTTATCCCCGCCACTACCGCGCCATTCGCTCCAAGCCTAAATCCCCCAGCCAGAATTCCCCCGACTACTAATAGCCGAATTATGCCTGATTGAGCAACAGCATTACTTTGTCCAGCATGGATTAATAAACCCTGAAAATATCTGCGCCAACCGATCGCAAATGGCCATAAGATGACAATCGAAAGTGTTGATCGGATTGTCCCACTCAAACTCGGTGAAACACCCAACCAACCCTCACCAACAATCTTAAAAATAAACGGCAAAGTTGTCAGCGCGAGTAATAAACTCATCCCGCCACTCGCAATCAACGTAAACTGCCACAACGCTCGTCGAGATGCTTGAGTAGGTGCGAGTGCATTACTAGCATGAAGCAACATAATAATCGGACTTTCACAGAAAATTGCGATCGTTTTGGCGACACCTACAGCCGCAATATTAATTCTCGCATCGGGCAAATGAGCCAGCGTAGTCGTAGTTAAAGGATCGCCCAATGCCATCGATACATCAGACAAAGATAGCGGAATAAATTGTTGCCAAAGTTTGATAAAGTTGCGATCTCGATCCATTTAAAATTTTATTGAGATCTATTTCCAAAAATTATGATTTTGCCAATTGATCGGAAATCCCATATCTTGAATACTCACATATGGAATGTTTGGAAAACTTTTTACTAACGCAGCTAAATCTTGAGTCCAAGAAGACTGAGAATCTATAATATTTGAAAAATGGCAAAGAATACAGCAAATACTATATATTCTGGTATTTACATTCTGTAAAGGTAATAATGTGTCAAAGTTAGAAATTTCGCCTTTTTTGGGCAACTTTGGATTAATGGATAAGTTTAGATTCCATAGTCGTCCATGATGAGCAATGACATTCCTGACATAATTGAGACTACGAAGCCAACTTTCCATCAAGTTCCAATTGGGAATAGCAAATCTTGTTGCCACAGCAATACAATCTGGGGTCTTCATACCACTATAGAACCGTGAAAGTAGCCCAAAATCCCATAGTTCGATTGCAATCCAGATGGGAATTGAAGAACGATCTCCATATTTACGCTCATGATGCTTGATAAATTCATCCTGCGAACGAAAAACTGCTTCGTTAAACTTTTTTTGCCAAGCTTCGTAATTTATTTTTCCACATCGGTTAGGTGTTGTGAAACTGGATCGAAAAAGATGTGGTTTAGTATGAGCAAAAATATCGTATGCCCCCAAGTGCAGAGCAATTTCTGCCCGTGTCGCAATTTCTATGCACTCAATTGCATCAAGAAGTAATAATTTTAGGCTTTTATCAAAAACGTAGAGCGCACAGGCATCTTCAAATTTACTATCAGGAAGAAAATTATTACTTCTCTGGTTTGCGACTATCTCTCGAAAGGGATACCAATAAGCACTTAATCGATAGTAGCCATTACGGTGTAGATATTCCATCGCAGTTACATCATCTGTAACTTGAAGTCCTCGTTCCTTCAGCAAGGAAAGTTGGTCAGCTAATGATAAGTGGGGCTTATTGTAAACTGTCAAGATACTAGATCGAAATTAAATTAGAGAACCCGCCCAAATGCAAAAGCAAAGAGCGGGTCGTATTACTTTCTATTATATGATGCAAATCATAGATATGTCAATAGCTGAAGTAATACTGCTGGTCTGTTGTTAATCTAATTACGCTATGGCAACCACGGATACTGCCGAAAATTAGGCTGACGTTTTTCCAGGAATGCTTGCTTGCCTTCGGCACCCTCCTCAGTCATGTAATAAAGCAGAGTTGCATTCCCAGCCAATTCCTGTAAGCCTGCCTGTCCATCACAATCGGCATTTAGAGCAGCTTTGAGACAGCGAATTGCGATCGGACTTTTGGCTAAGATTTCCTGTGCCCATTCAATGCCGACGGCTTCCAACTTGTCGATCGGCACTACACAATTGACCAATCCCATATCTAAAGCCGCTTGAGCGTCATATTGACGGCAAAGATACCAGATTTCCCGCGCCTTTTTTTGCCCCACAACCCGCGCCAGATAACTCGCCCCAAACCCACCATCGAAACTACCGACTTTTGGCCCCGTTTGTCCAAAAATCGCATTGTCAGCCGCAATAGTTAGGTCACAAATTAAGTGCAGCACATGTCCACCGCCGATCGCATACCCCCCAACCAGGGCTATGATCGCCTTGGGCATCGATCGAATCAATCTCTGGAGGTCTAGGACATTCAGGCGGGGAATCCCGTCTGCGCCCTGATAGCCCCCATGTCCGCGCACCGATTGATCGCCACCAGAACAGAAAGCATATTTGCCATCGGTATGAGGTCCGGCACCTGTCAGCAATACCACGCCAATACTCGTATCTTCCCGCGCATCACAAAAAGCATCGTACATCTCAAATACCGTCTGTGGTCGAAACGCATTGCGCTTTTCAGGACGATTAATCGTCACTTTGGCGATGCCATCGGCTTTATGATAAAGGATATCAGTATATGTTTTGACCGATCGCCAGGTGATTTCCATGCTTGGTATTGCAATGATAGGGCTTCTGCACAAGCTTAAGTTTACCGCCGTTGACGATCGAATGCCTACCCTAATATGGCGAACCATCTTTGTGAGTAAACTCCCATTTGCCATCAGCAAATTGTGCTTGAAGATCGTCGTCGGGATATATACCCACATCGTTAATACTTCGATCGCCAATTTCCAGATAAACTACTTCTGCACTGCTACGATTAATTAGCTGATGACCATCGCCATTGCCAGCTTTAAATCCCGCACACATTCCTGAAGCTAATTGGGTTGTGCCAGCATCGGTAATTAACACCGGATGACCTTGTAAAATATAAATAAATTCATCTCGTTTTGTATGAGCATGTCGCAATGCTGACTCAGCACCAGGTGCAAGCCTTGTCAGATTCACCCCAAAATTTGCCAAACCAAACAAATCACCCAGAGCACGTTTTTCTCTACCCACCATCCGCGATGCGAATGGCTCTGGATAGTTCGATGGTTTGACTCGTGGTGCAACTTCGCTGGCTACCACAGCTATGGGCAGATCTCGACCACCCTTAGGGTTAGGGGGTGCGCTTGCGCGTTCGTTCATAAGCTTCATTTTTATTTATTGTATCAATCCGCTCCTATAAACCGATATGATTTGGCAAGCAGATATTTCTAGTCGTCCGCAGCAAAATGAACAGGGCGAAACTCTCTGGGAGCTGGTAATTTGTCATTTTGATGGGAGCTGGTATTACACCGCAATTATCCCTCAAAAACAGGTAAATGCAGTGTGGATTGCTGCCCAGATTCAACTAGCTGATAAAGGTAATTTACCCGACCAAATCCAAGTTTTTCGCCCGCAGAGTTTAGGCTTGATTCAGGTAGCAGGTGAGCAATTGGGAATTGAAGTCGTAGCAACACGGCGGACGATCGCACTCAAAAATTTATTGCAGCAACAGGCACAAAAATATGGCAGTTCTAATTATCAACCATTATTAATCGAGTCGCCACCACCATTACCAATTCCCGATCATTTAGTCGGGGATAAGTGGCAATTTGTGACCCTGACAGCGGGACAGTTGGTCGCAGACTTTGCCGATCGACCAATCCCGATCGTTTCGATGCCAGATTACTTATTGCCGCCTCATTGGGGCTTAGGTGCTCATGTGGCTATTCCTGGGGTGATTATTTATGGTGGGAGGCAATCGATGCGATTGGCGCAGTGGGTAGCCGCAACAAATCCAGCTAGTCTCAATTATTTGGGTGACGATCCTGGTGGATTGGTTTTGGATGCTGGATTGGCAGATAGATGGGTGATGCTGACATTTAACGATCGAGAGGTGAGTCAAGCAGCTAAACTATTTGAGGCGCGGAAACGGTTGGTACATGGCTTACATTTCCTGCTAGTAACTCCTGACGATTCGGGAGTTACCAATAGCGGTATTTGGTTGCTGCAAAGTAGTTAATCCTTAGCAGTAAACCAAATATAGTATAGTGCTTTAGTGAGATAGCGATTCGTTAGAGTATTGACTGATTGCTCGATCGAACAATCACTGCTGGCGTCTGGTTTACACGCCGAATCTGCAACAGCAGTTGCTGCTACTGCATCCGGCGGCAAACTGCTAGCTACTTTTTTTGAGCAGCACTGCCACTACCTGCGATGGTGGCTTGCAATGTTTGGATTGCCTTGGCATACTGTGGATCGGCAGCAGTCCCAAATTTAGTCCGATCTTTTACCAGCTCTTTGATCTGGGCTTTAGATAGTTTAATTTCGACATCTGGCTTGATCCCAGCTTTGTTGATATCTTTACCGCTAGGAGTATAGTACTTGGCAATTGTTACCGCCATGCCCGCACCATCACTGAGGGGACGGACTGATTGCACCAGACCTTTACCAAAGGTTTTTGTCCCAATTAATTGAGCACGTTTATTGTCTTGAAGGGCACCAGAGAGAATTTCACTCGCGCTGGCAGAGCCGCCATCGACGAGGACAACCAGGGGTTTCTTGGTAATAGCTGTCCGATTGGCTGAACTCACATCGCCAGTACCTTGACGGTTGACTGTGGAGACAATTTTACCTTCATCTAGCCACATCCGCGCAATATCGATCGCACCGTATAATAAACCGCCAGGATTCGATCTCAGATCGAGGACATATCCAGTCGCACCTTGGCTTTCCAGCTTCTGAATAGCTGTACCCATCTCCGCAGCGGCATTGGCACTAAATTGCTTGAGGCGGATATAACCAATCCCACCTAGCTCTTTGGGGCGATATTTGGCTTCGACAGGATGAATCTCGATTTGTTGGCGGAGGAGTTTGAAGTCCATAATTTGGCTACCATCCCGCTGGATTGTCAGGGTGACGCTGGTACCTTCTTTCCCGCGAATCAGTTGGACTGCCTGATTGACATCCATCCCCACAGTGCTTTTACCATCAATTTTGGTGATAATATCTTTGGATAAGATCCCTGCTTTGGATGCTGAGGTATCTTCGATCGGCGCGATTACTTCGAGCTTCTTGGTTTTCTCATTTTGGCTCAGTTGAATTCCAACCCCAATTAACTGACCAGAGGTTTCCACCTGGAGATCCCGAAATTCCTTGGGATCCATAAATCTGGTGTAGGGATCGCCCAGATTTTTGAGCATCAAGCGAGTAGCTTTATAAGCTTCTTCTTTAGTTTTGTAATTCTTTTGAATATATTGTCGGCGAATTGCCCGCCAGTCCTGCTGATTGAAAGTGCCATCGACGTAGAACCTGTCCACTACCTGCCACACTTCATCAACCAATTCTTTAGGACTATCTTTGAAGAATGCGACACCCTGGGGGTGATGAAGCCCTGCGCCAGTTACTGCTACTGCGGTGAGTACCAATGCTGTTGCCCCAATAACTAGCCCATTTGTTTGGATCTTCATGATTCTGTCAAAAATTAGCAGGAAGTGAAACTGTAGCGTGATGATATTATCCCTAATCTAACATATCATCACAGCTTCTACCAATGACCAAAGTCATTGCTAATACCAGTATTAGTTATTCTGGCTCAACCCAGCGATCGTCAGCTTTAATTAAGGCAATTAATTCAGCCACACCATCGGCTTCTGGCACCCGTTTAATCTCATCGCGACCGCGATAGAGGGAAATATAGCCAGGTATTTTGCCGACATAACCGTAGTCAGCATCAGCCATTTCGCCTGGGCCATTGACGATACAGCCCATGACGGCGATGTCTAAACCTACCAGATGATTGGTTGCCGATCGAACTTTGCCCAGCACTTCTTCTAGGTTAAATAGTGTCCGCCCACAGGAAGGACAGGCGACGTATTCTACCATCGTTTTTCGCAGTCCCAAGGATTGGAGAATGCTGTAGCAGACGGGAATTTCCTTTTCAGGTGCTTCTGTCAGGGAAACGCGCAGTGTGTCGCCAATGCCTTCGGCTAGGAGAGTACCAATTCCCGCCGTAGATTTGATTCTGCCGTACTCACCATCACCAGCTTCAGTTACGCCCAGATGAATCGGATAGTCCATCCCCTCAGCATCCATCCGTTGAGCCAGCAGTCGATAGGCAGCAATCATCACCGGAACGCGAGAGGCTTTCATCGAAACGATCAGATTATGAAAATCAAAAGACTGGCAAATCCGAATACACTCTAGAGCTGACTCCACCATGCCTTCTGGGGTGTCTCCATAGGTGAATAACATGCGTTCGGCAAGGGAGCCATGATTGACCCCGATTCGCATCGCTTTATTTTGGTCGCGGAGGGAAATTACCAGCGGTTCGAGCATGTCTCGAATATTGTCACCAATTTCGGCAAATTCAGCAGGGGTGTATTCGGTGCGATCTGGTTTCGGTTTTTCAAACACGTACAAGCCAGGATTAATTCGCACTTTATCTACGTGTTTTGCCACCTCTAGGGCGATCTTCATCCCATTGTGATGCACATCCGCAACGAGTGGAACAGGCTGATATGTATCGATTAGTTGTTGCTTGATTTGAGCCAGTGCTCTGGCATGAGCCATACTGGGGACGGTGACTCGGACGATTTCACAGCCGATCTCATGCAGCCGCCGAATTCCGGCTACCGCACCATCAATATCGAGTGTATCCTCATTGATCATCGATTGGACAACGACGAGATTATTGCCACCGATAGTGATAGCCCCAACCGCTACGGGACGAGTCTTCCGGCGATGAATCGTGGTGTCTGTACCTAAATTGCTGTAAGCGGACTGAGTGGGTGCTGAAAGGGTCTGCATATAAGAACTATGAGGAGTTGGAGCAATTATCTGCCGAGCAGAACTCGTGAGCGGTAGCAACACATTTGCCCATGCCTGAGCGCGAACGCTCGTAAGCAATAGCTGCGTTAGATCGTCAAACAAGTTCTCCCCTTTAGCTTGCCACAATTTGGGCATTTAGGCTGATAGCTGCCTGTAATCCCCAGACTTCAAGCCAATCGACTGTTGCGCTCCATGTAATAATAGTTACCAGATAATCTGCTAAAATCAGAAAAGATTACCGTAATAGATTAATTTAAGACTAAGTTGTACTATAAGTTCTCAACCAAAAATTCACTCAAGCTGTAGTCGATCTATTTCTACCACCATCAGTTTTGCTAGCTTTGATTTGATTCGCTCATCCGGTATTAAGCCAACCCCTTAGCCCTTAGTCTGACCCTTTTGCTTTTGGCACTACGAGTAATTTGCAATTATGTCTAGTCAACGTAGCTATTATCAGCCAAAGTTCTTGCGTGAAATGCAGTTAGGCTTGGTAGTCTACGGTGGTGTGTCCTTAGCGATTTACACCCACGGTATTTGCCAAGAATTTTACAATGCAGTCCGAGGTCGCGGCATCTATAAATTGGTCAAGGCATTGACAGATGCTGATTTGGTCGTGGATGTGATTTCTGGCAGTTCGGCGGGCGGTGTTAATGGTATCCTGTTGGCCTATGCGATCGCCAATAGTAACGATCGGGAGATTGTCGATTTTAATCAATTTGCCAAAGTCTGGCGCAATAGTGACGAGGCAATTAAGTTACTCAAGAAGCCTAGTTTATTCAAGTTTCCGCTGGGAGCCAATTTTAACAGCGAAAATGGGAACGGAGCTACAGCAAATGGGATGGGTGCAAATCTAGCGCATCGGCAGGGGCTACTTGTTGCCCTCATCAGAGGGGTCGAGCATAAATTACCCCGTTCGACCTCGGAATGGTTTTCAATGACCAAGGAATTGGATCTAGCCATCGCTGGGACTGATTATCTGGGTCGGGGCGAACGGCTTGCCGTCTGCGTCAGCAATCGCACAACTGAGGAGCATCAACTAAATCCTGGGGTAAAGGATCATCGCGCTCTGTTTCGACTCAAACATCGCCAAGGGCGGAAAGAGCCATTCAATCCTAATTACCAGGATCCAACGTTACCGCGCACACCTGGTGATACCTATCAAGCTTTGATCAAATTGTGTCAAATTACGGCGGGAATCCCCGTGATTTCGCCACTAGTAGAAATAGATGTCCAAGATCGGAAGAATTTAGTCGATCGGCAATTGGTTACATGGGGTAAACTTGCCAGGAGTTATCCCATAGATTTTCCCACAAATCGGGGCGATAAATTATATTTCCTTGATGGTGGCTTGCTGGATACCGCGCCACTAACTTGCTTGATGCGAGAATCATCCTATCGATTGCCACATCGATCGAGCCAACGAAAATTATTTTATGTCGATCCCAATCCCGAACATTTTAACGATGGTGCTGCCTCGATTGGTAAGAAGAAATCGCGGCTAGAATATATTTTTCAAACTGTATCTTCATCGATTCCAATTCAACAGAGTATCAGCAACGATCTCCGTACAATTAACGAACACAATCACAAAGTCCGGCGATATCAGACACTGATCGATTTAGCCGAAACTGCCGTTGATTCTCAGCAGCTACTGGAAAGTAGCGATCGCACTCAATCCAATATGTACCTACGGGGTAGATTATTCGACTTCCGCGATCGGAATTTACCACTATTGATTCAAGCAGATCTAGGGTCGCAGAATAGTCAATATTCAGTTATTCTCGATAAGATCGATCGGATTTTGGCAAGTAAATTTAGTAATAGTCAAGATCGCAGCCATTATCACAAATTACTCGATAGATTTCAATCACAAGTTATTGATATCGATGTGGAATATAGTATCCGTCAACACTTTTATCTAGTTGATAAGATTGCTGATATTTTAGCGACCAATATTCAGATCGATGTTCGGCAACAGCTCGAACATTTATCCCAGCAGCTAAGTTGCAACATCAAATTATTAGAAGTAGTTAGAGCCAGCCTAGAATTACTATTGCGCGATCGTGCCGTCAATAATTACTTTCATTATCTCATCAATCAAGAATCAAACGATCGCAGGCTCAGGGCATTAGTCTACGAATTAATCTTTCGGCTGCACCGCTTTCTGCTAGACGGATCGCGGTTTCCAGCATTCACCCCAAAAGATTTAGCTGGAGCTAAACTCGAATCTATTCCAGTCCAATTTTGGGAAAATCTGCCCAAGCTAGCCTCAGGATCGAGTCGAGATCGATGGTTATCACAGGTCAAAATTTCGAGTATTTTTGCCCAGTTTAAACAACGGATTGCGGAGATTCAACAAAGTACTGACCTGCATCGATTAATTTGGACCGATCGACAATTAGAATACGATCATGGCTCCAATCAGAGCTTTCCGAGTATCCTCACCCAAATTAACCTCGCAGCGAAAGTAACGATCGAAAAATCGGACAATGAGTATACAGATCGACTGCTCAAGCAGTGGAATACGTTTGAAGTAATCGATCGAGAACTATATCCCTTTGAATATCTGACTAGTCTAAACGCCAAAGAAATTATCAAACCAATTTGTATCAGTCCAGACACTGCTCAATTGGGGATTGGAACTGGTAAAAATACCGAACAAAAACTAGGTGGGAATAAACTATATAACATTGGGGGCTTTTTTAAAAAGTCCTGGAAATTAAACGATCTATTGTGGGGACGCTTGGATGGATTAAACCGGATCCTCGAAAGTATTGTCACACCTAAATCTGTCTCTAATTTTGCGAACTTTGTCTACCGCGAAGCAGAGCGGATCGAGTGTACTCCAGCTCATTATCTAGATTGGCTCCTAACAGAATCCTTGCCCCATCTAGCTGGAACTGAACGGCAAATAATCAGCTCACATCTCACCTATTTAGCGCAACCCAGATTGCAGATCGATCGAACCCAGCTCCGCAAAATCTTAGCAGATCTGGTGGCAGCAGGACAGAGTGAAATATTGACTAGCGATGTCCACTCGGTGATTGAAGGAATCGACGAACAGCCTGGATGGTGGCGAATGGCTGGAAGCAATCAATCATCAACTAATCAAGCTATCAATGCTGGAGCCTATGGCTCGCCAGGAATAATCGATACTCCAGTTCCCAGCTCCAACCCTAGTACAATTACCCGAATCATTCATCAATCGTTGAATAATCTAGCAACTCAAAGACGTGACTTCTTTGGCAATCAATATCGAATTGGTGTTGATAAACTATGGGAAAATATGCCCTTAGTCACACTGATTAATCTCTGTACCAAAATTGTCCTAATCCTGCGAAATCTCCTAGTCAACGTATTTAGAACGTCCCCACAGACTCAGACAATTCGCTACCCACTTTATCATTGGCTAGATGGAGGATTACAGGCGATCTACTGGTGGCTGCAAGGTGGCACGATCAAACTCGGCGCAGTTCATCGCCGCCCCCGCATTATCTTATTACAAATTTTGGGGATCAGCACTGCGATCGGTGGGATCATTTTAGCGATGCTGCTGTCACCGCTATGGTTATTATGCTCCCTGCCAGGTGCCATCACTTGCTGGTTTTTACAAACTATGCGCCTGAAACGCTTAACTGGTGGGAAGGGGTGACGAAACAAACGTTGAGAGAATGATCTTCATCTCCATCTGAGCAAGTTCCACGCCGATACAGCTATGCACCCCGCCCCCAAACCCAATTAAAGAATAAGGCTGCTTTTTATCTTCTTCTCGTGGTGGTGCAAACCTGTCGGGATCGAAGGTATCTGGATTAGGAAAGTGATAGCACCCGATCGTCTTGTTCTAGATTCAAGATCGATAAGGTATTTCTGGAGTACTAAGTGGGCCACCCAGGATTATAATTGTTTCCGATCCTGTGCCACTGAGAATATAGTTCCACTCCACACCCTCGATCGATGTTGGACTGGATGTGTCGATCGAAACTCTAATAGCTCATCTACTCGATCTTGGGGCGCATCTTTGTATATTGCCTCGAAATCTTTTATTATCATATTATAATCTCCTCAAAAATTCGTTCGACTGGAATTAATCAGATCGATCGTCTTTCAATGCTTTGACGATCGTCTCAAACTGATTGATAACTACAGATATATGACCTTCGTTGGGATATGTAAATAGTTGAGCTGTGGGTAATCGATCGATGTAACGCTTGGCAAGTGCGATCGGCATAGTTTTGTCTTGTTCGCCATGAAAGAACTTTAAAGGAATCTGAATTTCTTCTGTCTTGAAATCCCACGGACGCAAATAAAGTTGGACATCCCAAGCGGGTCCTTTTGTACCCTGGTACATGGCTTCGATTGTAGATTTACAATAAGCTTCGATCCGATGTGGCTGATTCAATACGGCATAGTCTGCTGCTGACATCTGTTTCTTGAAAGTTGCTAATATTTTTGCTGGGTTGCCTTTATAAAATGGCAACGTGAGCTTGAGGAGACCTCGATAAAGCAGCGGAAATCTTCTTGCTAGTGTATAGATCCATCGATTGAACATCGGTAAATCTGCCAGAGAATCCATAATGTACCAAGCACCCGAAACAATAACGGCATTAATCAATCGATCGGGAATCTTGGCAGCACAAGCAGAGACATATCCACCGCCACCAGAAATACCCAGAATGGAAAACTTATCAAGCCCTAAAGTATCAGCCAGAAACACAATATCTTTGGGATAATCTGAGAAACCGTGATTAGGCTGAAAGTCAGATTGTCCCATGCCAGGACGATCGGGTGCAATCAGGCGTAAACCAGATTGGCTAATTAATTCATCGCCCAGCAACAGTGGCTCTAACCGCGAAGATACGTTCCCATGAAAATGGATAACAGGATAACCGTCTGGCTTACCAAATTCGGCGTAGGACAGTTTTCGCCCGTCGGGTAGAGTAATAAAATTAGTTGTTTTCATATTGTTTTTTTGCGATCGACTAAGAATATTTCAAAACTAAGCCCACTCTCTAGAAATCCCCTCTTGGGAGGGGTGCCCGACAGGGCGGGGTGGGTTCACCACCTCAGCTAGAACTAATACCGATCGATCTGGCTTCCCGCTATCGATCGGAATCGATCCAAATCGATCGGTTATTTGTGTGATGCGGAGATCTACCCACCCCGCCCTACGGGCACCCCTCCGTGGAGGGGATTTATCGGCATGAATGTTGCTTTTAACTGCTTCTGCATCTTTGCTGGTTGACGTACTGGCGAGATTTCCTCAGTTGTCGGTGTCACCGTCCAATCATACTTTTGCAACAACGTCGAGAGAATGATCTTCATTTCCATTTTAGCCAGCTCCACACCGATACAACTATGCACGCCACCACCAAAGCCAATTAGCGAGAAAGGCTGTTTTTGATCTTCCTCCCGTGGGGGTGCAAATCTGTCAGGATCGAAGGTATCTGGATCTTGGTAAATTTCCGGCATTCGATGAGTCAACATCGGGAAAATAAACACAAACCAGCCAGCCGGAATCAGATAACCATCATATTCAATATCGGCTGTTGCTACCCGACTAATTACCCAAGCTGGTGAATAGAGCCGTTCGGCTTCTTTAATTACATTAGTCATCTGGGGCAGTTGGCGCAAATGGCTCAGGGTAATTGGTTTATCCCCCATCACTTGCTGCTGTTCACCCCGCAATCTTTGCCGCCATTCGCCACTATTCCCTAGTTCAAATAGCAACCAACTAAATAAGCTTGATGTTGTATCACCTCCAGCAAATAGTAAGCCGAGTGCCTGATTGATCACCTCTGCTTCGGTAAACTTGTTGCCATCCTCATCAACTGTATTCAGCAGCAAACTCAGCACATCGGTAGACTGTTCGAGATCGCCGCGTGTGGCGCGTTCGCGAATCACTTGGCGAATATAATCAACAATTTTGTGCCGAGCTGCTTGTCCTCTACCATAAGCAGTGAGCGGATTATTCCATTTAATTACGCTGGTGAGACTCTCATCAACTAGAGTTGTAAACCACTGACTCACCTGCTCGATCTCTGCCGTCTTCTCGCTCCCCAGAAAAATTTTAACAACCACCGCCATCGTGATTTTTCGCAATTCGCTACTGAGGTCTATAGTACCTCGATCGCCCCAATCGCTGGTCATCTCGGTGACAACTGACTGAATCGTGTCAAAATATGAAGCCAATGCCTTCGGCAAGAATACTGGCAAAATTAACTTGCGACTGGTGCGATGTTGCGCCCCATCCTGAAGTAGCACAGTATCATTAGTAACGATCGGCTCAATGAATTTATTGCCCAACCGTGACGACAGTTTATCGGCTTGATCTTTTAACACTAGACGATTAGCGGCTGGACCGACTAAACAAGCCGCTCTGTCAAATACTAGCGATGATGTTTTGAAAATATTCCCGTACTGCTGATGCTTTTGCCAATAATATTCTTCTCGCTTGAGCAAAAACTCTGGTAAATTACCCACAATTGGCAATCCGAGGCTACCAGGCATCATCTCAGCGGGCTTGAGTTTATTCGTCATAACAGCAATTCACCTCAAATTGTGGCATAATTTAGTTTATGAGCAAGTCCTCATCTTTGTCAAGCCAACCAAATCTCCGCCGTCAACCTCAGCAAAAACGCGGACAGCAGCGGGTAGAGAAGATTTTAGTCGCCGCAGCGGAAGTATTCGCCGAGGCGGGATTTGCAGCGGCAACGATTCAACAAATAGCCGATCGAGCCACCACTGCTGTCGGTTCGATTTACCAATTTTTTCCAGATAAATTAGCTATTTTCCATGCCTTATTCACCAAGCATTTAGAACAAATAGATATCATCGAAGCAGAATTTTTCAAAGGTGCTGTAGATGCCCCAATTGCCCAGAAGATTGATGATTACCTAAACCCCTATTTCAGCTACTTCGAGCAGTCAATTCCGCGCTGTATCCTCATTCAGCTTTACTTACAGCCGATCGAAGGACTGGCAGAACTAATATCAGATTTACCTGCCAGAGCATCGCGCCAGATTGATAAACATGCTGCCCTCTATCGCCAGCGCAACCCAAATTTAAGCATCGCTAAAAGCAAGTTGTTGGGAGAAGTATTGCAGCATATGACCACTAGTCTATTTCTGCACGCCATGCAGTGTGATGAGTCACATCGTCAGGAAATCTACGCCGAGATCAAAAATGTGCTGTACGTCTATCTCAATCCCCACATCGGCGATCACCTATTAGCATTGCACAGTCAAAAGATGATATGTCCAGATTGTCAGAGCGATCGAGTGGCGAAGAATGGTCGTCAACAAGGTAAGCAACGCTATGTATGTAGAGGATGTGGGCGGCAGTTTATCGATCGGTATATCGATCGAGGATATCCTCTAGAGATTAGGCAAAAGTGTCTCGATCTCCATCGCACCGGAATCAGCTTCCGCGAAATCGAACGCAGCACAGGTGTCTCCCACAATACCGTGATTAACTGGGTAAAGAGTACACAAATCTCAGAGTAGGGGCAATACGCTTTTTGTTAATCAGTTGGTCAGCGGTTAAAACCGCCGCTAATGGTGCAAAGTCCTGAAACTAGAGCAGGTGAAAGCTTAACCGAACCGTATTGGAAGAGATCTAACCATTTCTGACCCCAATCAAAAACCCCCAACCTTTGACAGTCAGGGTTTCTATATCTCTAGCTAAATCAAGTCAGAATTAACCGTTGATAGCAGGAGCAGTAAGAGCAACAGGAGTCGCTTCACCAGCAGCTAAGTCGAGTGGGAAGTTATGTGCATTTCTTTCGTGCATTACTTCCAT
>JANNDL010000013.1:0-7135 GCA_031387665.1 Chamaesiphon sp. OTE_75_metabat_95
ATTAGAAGGTGGCTTCCACCCAGTCGATTCCTCCGCAATGGCCTTTGAAATTGCCGCCAAAGCAGCTTACCGTCAGACGATGCCCAAGGCTGGCCCCCAATTGTTGGAGCCAATTATGAAGGTGGATGTGTTTACTCCCGATGACTATATGGGTGACGTAATTGGGGATCTCAACCGTCGTCGCGGCACGATCGAATCCCAAGAATCTGGCACTGTCGGCGTGCGGATCAAGGCTGACATGCCCCTGAGTGAAATGTTCGGCTATATCGGCGATCTCCGCAACATGACCTCTGGGCGCGGTCAATTCTCGATGTCCTTCTCCCACTACGCTCCTTGTCCGAGCAACATTTCCGAAGCAGTAATCAAAGAAACGAAGGAACAAGCCGCCGCGTAACGAAAAGCTGGTTGGCGATCATTAAATTCAGAAACCCGACTTTTCTCAAAAAGTCGGGTTTCTTGCCATGCAAACGAGGATTTTAATCGCAGAGATTTGTCAGTCTGAGCATGAAGATTTGATTTGATTTGATTTGATCGTCCGTAATTAAGGTGTAGCTTTGTGTCAGAAGTTACCTTGACATAGGATTTACTATAGTATTAGTATAGAGATGAGAGCACTTCATTGTTGAGCACAGTATGCCAATTGCAAATCTGAGCCAGAAGTTACCAAGTTTGACATCGATTGTCGAGCGACAGCCATTGATTGTCTCCCCAGAGTCACTATTAGTTGATGTTATATCGCTGATGAGTCAGGCTAATGGATGTACTTGCCCAATCTCTAATTCAAACTCAGTTCCTAATCATCATGTACTAGAAATATCAGATGCGGCACGTCATAGCTCAGTCTTAGTAATTGCTAATAATGTACTCGTTGGGATCTTTACTGAGCGGGATCTGGTCAAGCTCACTGCCAGTAGAATCGATCTGCAAAGTTTAAATATTGGTGATGTGATGACGATCAATCCGATTGTTTTAGTATTGTCAGAAAGTCAAACGGTGATAACTGCGCTCGCAATGTTTCACCAGCATCAGTTTCGGCATTTGCCAGTTCTAAACGATCGCGGTGAAGTAGAAGGTATTCTTACGCAGTCGGATTTATTGCGATTAATCGATCCGGCAGAAATAATATCAACGGTTGATAGTTTGCAGTCCCAATTAATCGATAGAGCTACTGAATTAGAACGGATTAATCAGGAATTGCAAGCGGAAATAGCTAGGAGAGAACAAGTCGAGGCGCAACTGCGGCGATCGTCTCAAACCCTGACAGAGCAGGTATCTGCTACAACTGCTGAGTCAGTATTATTAACGGAAGAACTGAGATTTAGAGCCACTGAGCAGCAGTCATTTGAGATTGCACTAGAGGCTAGTCAACAGGGAATTTCTGACTTTATTGAAAATGCCTTAATTGGAATGCACTGGGTAGATACTCATGGCAATGTGGTTTGGGTAAATCAAGCTGAACTAAATATGTTTGGTTACGAGAGGGAACAATATCTCGGTCAGCCACTAATTAATTTTCATGTCGATCGAAAGCAGATTACTGATATTTTAGAGCGGGTATCTCGCAACGAATCGATTAAAAATTGTGAGGCTCAAGTGTATCGTCAAGATGGGTCGATCTGTGATATATCGATCGATGTGCATGGCTTTTTCAAGGATGATAAATTTATCCATGCTCGTTGTTTTACCAGAGATATTACCGACCAAAAAAGTGCTGAAGCGGTGACTAAAGCCACATTAAGCTCGCTCCAATTTCAGCAGTATGCTTTAGATCGATCGGCGATTGTGGCGGCTACCGATCGAGATGGTACGATTATTTCTGTGAACAAAAAATTCTGTGAAATTTCGCAGTATTCAGCCGATGAATTAATTGGCAAAACTCATCGAGTGATTAATTCTGGCTATCATTCGTCTGAATTTTTTCGAGAATTGTGGGTCGTAATTACTAGCGGCAAAGTCTGGAATGGCGAAATCAAGAACCGCGCCAAAGATGGCAGTTACTATTGGGTCGCCACAACCATTGTCCCCTGCTTGGATGAGAGCGGTAAACCATTTCAATATCTATCAATTCGCTTTGATATTACTGCTCGGAAGCAGTTAGAATCCGATCAGGAGCGATTTCTTAATGTTGGTTCGGATTTACAGGTAATTGCCGATAGCAATGGCTACTTTACTTGGGTTAGCCCCACCTTCGAGCAGGTGCTAGACAGGACACTAGCCGAAATGACTTCCCGCCCTTGGATTGAATTTGTTCACCCCGATGATACGAACCCCACAGTTACCGAAGAAACCAGCATCTTCAACGGCATCAAAACCAACGGGTTTGAAAATCGCTATCGGCACCGAGATGGCTCCTACCGCTGGTTCTCCTGGAAAGCGCAGACAGACGCAGATGAACGGTTGATTTATGGAGTTGCGGTGGATATAACTGCCAAAAAGCAGCTAGAGCAGCAATTTCTCCGCGCTCAACGGTTAGAGAGCCTGGGTAGTCTAGCGAGTGGCATTGCTCACGACTTGAATAATGTGCTGACACCAATTGTAGGTGCTGCTCAATTACTGCCGCTGACAATGCCCGATTTAGATGCCCGCAGCCGCCGATTATTGGATATGCTGGTCGAAAGCTCCCAGCGTGGCAGTGGGCTGGTTAAGCAAATTCTGGCCTTTGCACAGGGCATGGATGAAGAACGGGCGACAATCCAATTGCGTCACATCCTCGCCGAAATTATCAGCGTTGCTCGGCAAACTTTCCCGAAATCAATTGAAATTAATCTCAGTCTCGCCACTGAAGATCTGTGGCTGGTAAATGTCGATGCGACGCAAATTCACCAGGTGATGATGAATTTGTTTGTCAATGCCAGAGATGCCATGCCTGATGGCGGCATTCTGACAGCTAGTGCCGAAAATATCACCATTGATGCCGCACTGGGGCTGTCACTTGAGCTACCCATCGGCTCTTACTTACTGGTAACTGTGGCGGATACTGGCATCGGGATGACAAGTCAGACGCTTGGACAGATTTTCGAGCCGTTTTTTACCACCAAGGACACAGGGACAGGACTGGGGCTGTCTACTGTACGGGGAATTATCAAAACTCATGGCGGATCGATCGATGTAAAGAGCGAGATTGGCACAGGTACTTGCTTTAAAATATATTTACCCGCCATTGCTAGTCGAGAACCTGAAGCCCCAACTGTAGACGAAGATTCATATGATGGCAAAGGGCAATTAGTACTGGTTGTCGATGATGAAGTGGCGATCCGTGAGATTACTCAAGCAGCACTAGAAATGTACAATTATCGCGTCATCCTAGCCCCTGATGGGATTGAAGCGATCGATATTTATGCCCAAAATCATCAGAGTATCTCGATCGTTTTAGTCGATATGATGATGCCCCATTTAGATACTCCATCGATCATTCTCACTCTAAAGAAAATTAATCCTCAAGTCAAAGTTGTGGTGATGAGTGGTTCCTACTTTAACTTAGAAGAAGTGGGCAAGGCACAGCAAGTCAGTGCCGCCATCACCAAACCATTTACAACAATAAGTATGCTCCAAGTACTCGCAAATATTTAGTAGGCAGTTCGGGATAAGAAGGGTAGGGGCAATTTATGAATTGCCCCTACCCTAAATTTCATACCTCAATTCAGCAACGTCTAATTATTCTCGGCTTTAATCTGCGGCTATGAAGCCACTGCTGGTAACTGAATCACCATCACCGAGCAAGGTGCTTAGATGATTCGTTGCAATTATTGATTACCCACAACTTCCTCACGCGATCGATATAAAATAAAATTGGGATACTTTTTGCTATGTACTTTCCACTTCCAATATTCAACTCCATAATCCCTCAATAAAAAAATCTGCTGACGCATCCGACAAGCCTCATTCTAACAATTTAGTGATTATTTTATTCAAATCGATCGGTTTCGCTGATATATTTCAATCAGATCTACTTTTAATCCAGTACACAAAGCCTCCCATACTTCAGATGCCATGATTAAAGTGTGCTAAAACCTCGATGGCTTGTCGCCGGACTTGTTCGTTAGAGCTTTTGATGTCTATCGCAAATTTTTGGATATCTAGAGAAATTTCTGATTCATCAATTTCATCCAGTTCCTCAACTGATTTGGGTTGATTTAAAAAAAGTATCAATTTTTCCTCATGAGCATAAACATAGCTCAATATATCTTTTGTCGATAAATCACGAGCTAACACAAGATTGGAGTTGCTATAGGGAACAATCGTAATTGGCTCATTCTCTTGAATAGCACTGAACACACTCGATAGTAATTGCTCGTTGTCAATCATACCTTGAGCTAGTACCATTGAAGCGAAGCTTTCGGAACTAAGATGTAAGCTGGCAGCCCCACTATTCACTTTTTGGGCGATATCTTCTGGTAGTTCGAGCGAAAGTTTAATTGTCATGGCGCAGAATTAATCTGATTGTTTCTATCATAGCTAACTTTTCAAACATAGCTAACTTGTCAAAAGCAAAAACTCCTGCCGATTCGACAGGAGTTTTTGTTGATCTAACTAAATCCTAACAATATCGATTAAGCGATATCGTTCAAGGACATTGTAGCTTCATTATCGCGATCGATTCCTTTCTCGAACCCAGCAGCAGCAGCGCGGGCGCGACCTGCGTGCCAGAGGTGTCCGACAAAGAAGAAGAACCCTAAGACGAAGTGAGAACAAGCCAACCAAGCTCGTGGAGAGACATAGTTGAATGCGTTGATTTCAGTGATGACACCACCAACGGAGTTCAAGGAACCCAGTGGCGCGTGAGTCATGTACTCAGCAGCACGACGTGCTTGCCAAGGTTGAATATCATTCTTGACTTTGCTCAAGTCTAGACCGTTAGGACCACGAAGTGGCTCCAACCAAGGACCTTGGAAATCCCAGAACCGCATTGTTTCACCACCAAAGATGATTTCGCCCGAAGGAGAACGCATCAGGTATTTACCCAGACCAGTAGGACCCTGAGCAGTTGCAATGTTTGCACCCAGTCTTTGGTCACGGATCAGGAAGGTCAATGCTTGCGCTTGGGAAGCCTCAGGACCAGTAGGACCGAAGAATTCACTAGGGTAAACGGTGTTGTTGTACCAAACCATGACGGACGCTACAAACGCCATCAGGGATACAGCAGCTAGACTGTAAGACAAGTAAGCTTCGCCAGACCAGACGAGTGCGCGACGCGCCCAACCGAAAGGCTTGGTCAGAATGTGCCATACACCACCGGAGATACACAGTAGTGCAACCCAAATGTGTCCGCCAACAACGTCTTCTAAGTTATTTACGCTGATAATCCAGCCTTCGCCACCGAAGGGAGCTTTCAACAGATAACCGAAGATGATTGCAGGGTTGAGAGTAGGATTGGTAACGATGCGAACATCTCCACCACCTGGTGCCCAGGTATCATACAAGCCACCAACAAACATTGCTTTGATGACCAGCAATAATGCACCACAACCCAAGATGATTAGGTGGAAGCCCAAGATTGAAGTCATTTTGTCCTTGTCTCTCCAGTCATAACCGAAGAAAGAAGAATATTGTTCTAGGGTGTCAGGACCACGCAGTGCGTGATACAGACCACCAACACCTAATACCGCAGAGGAAATCAAGTGCAGTACACCAACGACGAAGTAGGGGAATGTATCCACAACTTCACCACCAGGACCAACACCCCAACCTTGGGTAGCCAAGTGAGACAGTAGGATAATTCCTTGCTCATACATTGGCTTTTCTGGGACAAAGTGAGCGACCTCAAACAGGCACATCGCTCCAGCCCAGAATACAATCAAACCAGCGTGGGCGACATGTGCGCCCAACAGCTTACCAGACAGGTTGATCAAACGCGCATTACCAGACCACCAGGCAAAGCCGGATGATTCTGCGTCGCGTCCGCCACCTGCTACCATTGTAGGATTAAAGGGCGTTTCCACTCTTGCAGTACCTCGATCGATGAATATAAATACGGAATCTAAAAAAACCGGAAGACAAATATAAGTATATATTTATCTTCCGACGTTTCAAAGCTTAGAGTGCGTTACCACGTGGCAATACTTCTTCTGGGAAGATGAATTGTTCATGTGGTTGATCTTGTGGAGCCATCCATGCGCGGATACCTTCATTGAGCAGAATGTTCTTGGTGTAGAACGTTTCAAACTCAGGATCTTCAGCAGCTCTCAATTCTTGAGAAACGAAGTCGTATGCACGCAGGTTTAATGCTAAACCAACGATACCTACAGAACTCATCCACAGTCCAGTCACAGGGACAAAGAGCATGAAGAAGTGTAACCAACGTTTGTTGGAGAAAGCTACGCCGAAGATTTGCGACCAGTAACGGTTTGCAGTTACCATCGAGTAAGTTTCTTCAGCTTGGGTTGGGTCAAATGCGCGGAACGTGTTTGAAGAACCGTCGCCATCTTCAAACAAGGTGTTTTCTACAGTCGCACCGTGAATTGCACACAGGAGCGCGCCGCCGAGAATCCCTGCAACGCCCATCATGTGGAAGGGGTTGAGAGTCCAGTTGTGGAAGCCTTGTAGGAATAGAATGAAGCGGAAAATTGCAGCTACGCCAAAAGAAGGTGCGAAGAACCAACCAGATTGACCCAATGGGTAGATCAAGAAGACGCTAACGAACACTGCAATTGGACCTGAAAAAGCAAGTGCGTTGTAAGGACGAATCCCAACTAGACGAGCGATTTCAAACTGACGGAGCATGAAGCCGATCAAACCGAACGCGCCATGTAGAGCAACGAATGCCCAGAGACCGCCCAGTTGACACCAGCGAGTGAAGTCGCCTTGTGCTTCAGGACCCCAAAGCAGCATCAGGGAGTGCCCAACGCTGTTTGGTGGAGTGGACAGAGCTGCTGTCAAGAAGTTACAACCTTCGAGATAGCTAGAAGCCAAGCCGTGACTGTACCAGGAAGTAACGAATGTGGTACCAGTCATCCAGCCGCCGAGGGCTAGGAAAGCACAAGGAAATAGTAAAATTCCAGACCAACCGACAAATACGAACCGATCTTTTTTTAACCAGTCGTCTAAGACATCAAAGATGCCTTTGTCAGATTGCTGGTTGCCAACTGCAATTGTCATGACGCAGTAAAACTCCAGATATTATAGGGACATTATTTCA
>JANNDL010000032.1:0-9675 GCA_031387665.1 Chamaesiphon sp. OTE_75_metabat_95
CGTCGCCAAGGCGGTTAGGACATGGATTGTAGGGGCGGGTTTATGCTAGAAATTTCGGCTGTACACTCATAACCTCAGAACAAAACCCGCCCGCAACCGCCAAGGCAATAAATAATCTATTGTAATATGTCCTAACGACCTATATCAACAAAACCCGCCCTCCGCCACTAAGAGCTAACAAGGTTCTATATAAAAATTGAGGGAGAGGTAATTAATTACCCCTCCCTCGGTTTTTGCGAATGGCTACGATCTAAAACTTAGAAAGTAAAGGTACTTCTCAAAGCACCAATCACAGCACTGTCACCAGGTGCTTGATTAGGTGCTGTCAGATAGATTAGCCCTGGGGTAATGCTGAGATTATCATTGATTTTCATCTGATAAAAGCCTTCAATGTGCAGTCCAGATTTAGGATCTGTAGTGCCATTTCCAGAAGAAGCAACTCGTGGCTCTTGTCCAACCAAGAAACCAGCCAAATTACCTTTACCACCAAAATCTGGAGCAGCAGCAGTTACCGCCCAGTTCCAGATCTGTCTGTCACCACCAGCAGCTTGGTTTTGGGTATAACCAGCCCAACCACCCAGGGTGAGTTCAGGACTTAATTGGAACGAACCTTGTAGTCCATAGTTATTGCTATTTCCGGCTACTTCTGGATTGGCATTAGTACTACCTGTCCCAGGATTAGCATTCAACGTTCGGGAGTATGTCAACCCAATTTTAGAATTTTCGCCTGCTTTGACGGTGAGCTGGGCAATCGCACCATAGCTACCACCGAATAATCCATTTCCGTTAGTTGGAGTACCAGCAGTACTAGATAAGTAACCAACGCTGAGTTCAGCACCTTCACTTAATTGGTGACGAATGCCAACGCCAGCACCTTGAACCGTGTAGTAAATCGAGGGGCGATTACCAAAAGCCGAGATCGAACCGCTAGCACCATCGCCGTCAAAGTAAGGATTGATGGTATCGGTAAAGTCATCTGACGCACCAGCATTTGCGGCAACTACCACCTGAGTTTGAGGCGAGAGCGCGAATTCATACTTAAGTGCGTCAACCCCGATACTGTTATTGGGTTCACCGCCTGTAAAAGACAAGCTACCTTCAGGAGTTGTAAATGCACCAGCTACAGGAGGCTCAGGGTTATTAGATAAACCTAGTCCGATGGCTTGGAGCCGAGTGGTAAGCGTACCACCACCGATATCAGTTTTGAGTTCGAGTCTACTCCGAGCACCAAAAGCGGTGTTGCGGCTGAAGTCACCACTGACTGTTCCAGTCGCCCCAAAAATCACTTGTCCTTCTAACTTTGTACTTAGAGAGAACTGGTTTGGTGCTTCGGCTTTGGGAGCTTCCACTGGTGCTTTGGGAGCTTCTACTGGCGGTGCTGGTGGAGTAGGAGGAGCTTCTACTGGCGGTGCTGGTGGAGTAGAAGGAGCTTCTACTGGCGGTGGGGTAGTTTGAGTGACCTCTGTTGGTGGAGCTGCGGGCGTAGTCGTTTTTGGAGCTGTTGCGGTTGTTTTAGGTCTGGATTTGATTCTTTTCTTCTTGATGCGTTTCTTTTTTCTTGCGGCAACTAGTTGAAGATTGTCACCAGGCGTGTGATTGGCAATCAGGTTGGAACTAGCTGAAGTAGGCGTAGTCACCAGAGATTCGGCTGCTTGGGCACCAGAGATGAAGAGAAGGGTAGCAAACATGCTACCTGCGGTGATTTTCAGCCAATTTAATTGTCGTTTCAAAGTATTGATTCCTGAGATAGATAGTGGGTAAAAGGTGATAGATTATTAATCAAAAATCAGCTAAAGTCACGTAGCATTTTTTTGATTTCGATCGCATGTAACTCCTCGTTACCAATCATCGTGCGAGCGAATTCTTCTAGATAGACACTTGCATTTTGGACAACATCGAGCAGCTTTTTGTACATATTCAAGGCATTTGTTTCATGAGCCAAACTTTCAGTGAGAATGTCTCGAACAGCATGTTTGTGGGTTTCCTCCATTTGAGTGATTTGCAGCGACGGATGACCTTCTAGCCCTGTCAAAATCTCGCCGACTTGCTGGGCATGAAGGAGAGATTCTGTTGCTTGGGCTTTGAAGAAATCAACGATCGGAATTCGGTTTGGACCAGTTACCATTAAAGCATAATGGGTGTATCTAACTACTCCAGCCAATTCAAATTCCATAATTGTACGGAGCACATCGATCGCTTTTTCTTGGTCTAGATCTTGCATCATTATAAAAGTTGAAACTAAGAGAGCTTATGAGAGATTGTTGGAAATGGAAATGCGCTGCTGATTGAGATAATTACCAATCTTTTCGATTAGGCTGGAGTTGATTTGTTGGGTTGGGGGTGCAACAGGGAAATGTTTAGCCAACATTGCTGGTACTTGACCCGATTGAAGTTGACGGTAGTGAGTTTTGCCTGGTAATATCTGATTACTTGGACTACTAACGATCGCATGTGGAGCTGCTTTACATTGATGAAGACATTTTACTGCTTCTATCTTCACTTTTCCAGTTAGATCGTTGGTTTCGAGATATGCTTGGATCGATCGACAGACTTTTTCAGCCCCATGCCTGCGACAACTAGAACCCTGACAAACACGAATTTTGGTTGGTTCGACTGAAATACTGGCTTCGCGCTCATCAGTCGGCGGAAATTCACTGTCGATTCGACAGAATGGATAGATATTTGGTGAAATCAATAACTGCTTAACTTTAATTTTTGTCTCACCTGTGGCTGGCGAGATCCGCTCCTGACTGAGCAATGTCAACCACATGCCTGGTTGCCAGTCTTGAATTTGATGACGGAGACTTTTGGCAACTTTGACCGTTTGTTCGCCGCTGGTGGTGGCTAGTTTGATGTAACGGTGGGGGGCATTGTCATCTCCCCAGCCGAGAAAATGACCTGTGAGTGGCTTGATCAGTTTGTGCTGCTTGTTCATTCTTGAGTTGATACTCTAAAATAGATGGTCGTCTCGATCGCTGCTGCAAATAGTTCTTATTACTTTGGGTATTTGTACCGCGAATTAGTAATAATTATCAAAAAGAGCAAATGCTAAAGCCTTGTAACTAGCGTTAGAGCTGCTTTTGCCTCCAGTTATCCGCTTTGCACCGAAGTAGTAATCATGCTTACTACCTTATGGTGCCCTCAAACCAATTCAAAAGTCGATCGAGCACAGGGCTTGAATAAACTTTTGATGAGCATGTTTATTAGTATTGCCTAAACACTATATCAGATTCAGGAATCAAATGATAACTATTAGCAATTAAAAAGTTAGGAGCGGGGAGGGAAAAGAGGTTGAAAAATGAAACCACCAGACTTAACTGGTAATTGGAAATGTTAGCCCAAGCCAGTGGGAATGTATGACTTCGTTTCGGTAATATGGTTGCGCTCGTCTACTAGCACTACTCTAGGACAATGATTCTGAGCTTCAGCTCCATCGAATTGGGCGTAGGTCATAACTATCAATTTATCGCCCCTAATGCCCAGTCTAGCGGCAGCACCGTTCAATTCGATCGATCCAGAACCCGCCGCCGCTGCAATTGCGTAGGTAATAAATCTTTCGCCATTATTTACATTGACTACCTGCACCTGCTCATAGGGCACAATCCCAACCGCAGTCAACAGCAACTCATCGATACTAATACTTCCCATGTATTGCAGGTTGGCATCGGTGATCGTGCAGCTATGGATTTTGGCGGCGAGGAGGGTGCGGAGCATTGATGGGGTGGGGGGTGTGGGGTGTGGGGGGTGTGGGAGTGTGGGGGTGTGGGAGTGTGGGAGCAAGACTTAGGATGCTTCTTTCTCCCCGTCGCCCCATCTCCCCGTCTCCCACACTCCCCATCTAATCGCTTAATTCAGCACGACAATCTACTTCTTCGCCGCAGCGACACATTCTTGAACCAGAGGCAGAACTGCATCGACATCTTGCCAGCCGAGGATTTCGGTGACTTTCTTCTCTAGATTTTTGTAAGTTTTGAAGAATTCGGAGATTTCATCCAAGCGGTGTTGGGGAATATCTTTGAGAGATTTGACGTGAGCGTAGTTGGGATCTTTGTCAGCTACACAGAGAATCTTCTCATCTCGATCGCCACCATCGATCATTTCTAGCATCCCAATTGGGCGAGCGGCGATTACGCAGCCTGGAAAAGTCGGTTCGTCGATGATGATCATCGCATCGAGGGGATCGCCATCGTTGCCCAAGGTATTGGGGATAAAGCCGTAGTCACAGGGATAGTGAACTGAGGAAGATAGTACTCGATCGAGTGCCATTGCATTCAGATCTTTGTCAAATTCGTACTTATTTTTGCTACCAGCAGCAATCTCGATTAAAACGTTGATAATGCCGAATTTAGGTTGAGCGGGGATGAGGGCTAAGTCCAAAACAAAATGCTCCAATTCTATAAAAACGAGGAGAAATTAATCTCCCTAGTTGCATTTTACTCGGAATTGGGAACTGGACACACAGCGATTGGGACTGAATCGGTCTAGAGCTATTCAGATCGCGGTGTAGATGGTAAAGTTGTTGGTAAAGCTTGGACTTGGCTAGTTGGCGAGTAATGAACGATCGCCACAACTGGTAGGATCAGCGTAAAGATTGCGATCGCACTGCCCCAGAACTCACCCCACTTATTTCGCGGGGGTTCGGTTTGAGGTTTGCCAGAGGGGACACTAGATTCCATGTGATGAATGTATTTAACTCGATATTGGTGTCGATCGCTGAACTAGCCAGACAATCTCTCAGACACCACTACTATCATTCTACCCAATAATGGATCGGGCGTTGTTACATAGCTCACAATTGTTAGCATTTGAAGTAGTGTCTGCTCAGATCTTTTGATTTCACCACATCTGTCGATCGGGTAAGATGAGAGCAGAAGTTCAGACCAAACCGCTGCGATGAGTTCAGAAGTAGATAGCGATTTTCAGAGTAGTCAGACCGAATTGAGCACTGCTCTGTGGTCTCCAGATCCAAGTCTGCCGTTAGTTGATAGCCAATCAGACGAATATAATTTTTCGACAGAAGAGTCGGAGATGTCTTTCTTCGATCATTTAGAAGAACTCCGTCAGCGGATTTTTTACGGCATTATTGCGGTAGCTGTTGGGGCGTTAGGTTGTTTTATCTATGCCAAACAAATTGTTCAAGCACTAGAAATACCTGCGGCGGGAATTAAGTTCCTCCAGCTTGCTCCAGGGGAATACTTTTTTGTCTCGGTAAAGGTGGCTGGCTATTGTGGTTTATTAGTCGCTAGTCCAGTTGTGCTGTATCAAGTAATTCAGTTTGTGATTCCTGGACTGACTAAGCGCGAACGGCAACTGGTGCTACCTGTGGTGATGGGTTCTTCGGTGCTATTTGTAGGAGGAATTGCCTTTGCTTATTATCTGCTCATCCCCGCCGCGCTGAATTTTTTGATTGGCTATGGTGCTGATGTGGTGGAGCAGGCTTGGTCGATCGATCGGTACTTTGAGTTTGTGCTAGTCTTACTATTCGCCACGGGTTTGCTGTTTGAATTACCTGTTGTCCAAATTCTACTCTCCCTCCTGGGAATTCTTTCCTCTGAAGTGATGCTCTCTGCTTGGCAAAGCGTAGTCGTCGGCTCGATGGTAGTCGGCGCAATCGTCACCCCCTCTACAGATCCCCTGACTCAGAGTCTGCTCGCAGGCGCAGTTTTAGCTCTCTATTTTGGTGGGATTGGTGTGGTTAAGTTGTTGGGGAAGTGATTTTGGTGGTTTAGTGGTTTAGTTGTTAGTGGTTTAGCTAATGAGTTTGGGTTTCATTTTTCAACCCAGCTTACAATTCTATTTGCTAAACCACTAAACCGCTAAACCACTAACAACTAAACTGCTACCTTCCCTTCACCACCCGCACCCGCTGAGTAAGAGTCGTCATCCCCGCAGGGCGAATAAAGATCGTCGAGAACCAATAATCGCCAGATTTACCTGGAGCGCGGGCTGTCTTGAATAAACCACCAGCAGAGAGTAGTTCTAGTTTATAGTTAGCTGATTGACCGTAACCTTGGGCTGTGACTGGTTGTTCGATTGTTGTGCCCATTAATACATCTTCACCTAGTGGTTCGGTGACGATCGCATCTAGACTATATTCAGCATTAGTTTGGAGCTTATCAGGTAAACTTAGTTCGATCGTTGGTGGTTTGGCACCACTGGATACCTGAGTACGTTCTTGAAGGATTTGTTGCTCAGTGATTTGTCCGCCGACGATTTTTTGGCTCGACTTGATTGTCGATTTCAGGTTCATCACCCTACCATTAACAATCTGAACGCCAGTAATTTTGGTAATGGTATTAGCCGTGTAATTATTACCCCCACCCTGCCAACTTTCGATCGTCGTAGCATAGTTAAGATTGCTATAGCTCTGCCAAAATTGACCTAGTGACTGTTGCCATGCAGCTCTGCTCAAGCCATCGCTAGTCGTAAATTCGGGGCTATAATAACGTAAAAGTTCTGGTAACTTACGTTGACTTGCGGCTGTATCGATCTTGGTGAGCATCGACTTGAGTGCCATCGGTGCAGAAGCCGAATTCTGGGCATGAGCGGGAAACATTACAGCCTGCTGACAACCCACAACAAATGCTGCGATTGCCAGTTGATACCAAGATCTTTTGAGCATATTGTAGATAATTGAAAATCGAGATTTATAGAATAGGATAACAGAACGAAAGGTTCCCCTAGCGGAAATGCTACATCAGCGGCTAGAATGTCTGTGTCGCCGGAGAGGAGTCAAAATACGAGTGTCTAAAGCTGCTACCAAGCTACTAATCGCTGCAAGTGGAACTGGGGGACATGTGTTTCCTGCGATCGCAGTTGCTCAAAAGCTAATCGGGTATGATATCGAATGGTTGGGTGTACCTGACAGGCTCGAATCAAAGTTAGTTCCGAAAGAGTACCCGCTCCACATCATCAAAGTCGGTGGTTTTCAAGGAAAACCTGGAATCGGCACAATTAAAACCATTGCTGGGTTAATCAAAGGGATTTTTACCGTTCGCAAACTGCTCAAAGAAGGGCAATTTGATGCTGTGTTTAGTACTGGCGGCTATATCTCTGCTCCAGCTATTCTTGCTGGCTATTCCCTGGGCTTACCTGTTTTTCTACACGAGTCAAACGCCCTTCCAGGTAAAGTTACCCGTTGGATGAGTCCATTTTGTACCAAAGTAGCCGTTGGCTTTGTCGAGACGATCAAATATCTGCCCCGCGCTCGGACAATTTATCTAGGAACTCCCTGTCGCGAGCAGTTCCTTAGCCCTCAGCCCCTCGATTTACCAGTTCCCGCGACCAGTCCGCTAATCGTCGTTGTTGGTGGCTCCCAGGGTGCTGTAGCCCTCAATCAGATGATTCGTGAATGTGTCGGTAGCTGGTTAAATGCTGGTGCAACAATTGTGCATATTGTCGGCGGTGCAAATGAGCCAACCGAAAAGATCGAACATCCTCAGTATATTGTCCTACCCTTCTATGACAATATGGCAGGATTGTTTCAGCGAGCAGATTTGGCGATTAGTCGTGCTGGTGCAGCTACCCTCAATGAGCTAATGATTACCCGCACACCATCAATCTTGATTCCTTATCCCTATGCGGCAGAGGATCACCAATACTATAATGCAAATGTGTTGGCTGCGGCTAACGGTGCGTTACTCTTTCGGCAGGAAACCCTCACAGCCCAATTTTTGGAGACTGAAGTACTTGCTCTGCTCGAAAATTCCCAACGTCTCAAGACAATGGCATCGAATACTAGTTCGCTGGGTGTAATTAATAGTGCCGAATTATTAGCAGATTTAATTGGTGCATCGGTAAGTGCTAAATTATCCTCTCAGCAACCAGCTACTTAATAGTTGAAAGTTGAAAAGTTCTGAACTATCCTCTACTCCCTACCACCTACCTTCTATCTCATGACAAAAGCAACTTGGAACGGCGTTACATTAGCAGAAAGCGATGCCACAGTAGTGGTGGAAAACAATCAATATTTTCCCGCAGATAGTCTCAACCGAGAGTATTTCAAAGATAGTAATACCCACACTAGTTGCGGTTGGAAAGGACTATGTAGCTACTATAGTATTGAAGTAGATGGTCAAACAAATTCAGATGCTGCTTGGTACTATCCAGAACCTAAAGATGCTGCTAAAAATATTGCTGGATATGTTGCTTTTTGGAAAGGTGTCAAAGTTGCATAAAGCCTAAACTTGGGGTGTTCAGAATAGACTCTACGGCTGGGTTATCCCAAAACCTCAAGCCTAAAGCCTAAAGCCTTTTATTCCTAAGCACAGACTTAGACTAACTAAGCACCAACATGATAGATCTGCAAATTATTGAGGAGTTACAAACTCAATTTACTGATATTCCAGAGGCAATGATTAGCCTCGAAACTATTGCTGACTGTGAAGGCGATCTAGAAGATGCGGCGATGGCTCTAGCCATTCGTGTCGGACAGCAGCCAGATATTGCCAATAATGAATGGTTGAAAGGTTTGGCGAAAAAATGTCGAGTAGCTATCTGTCGATCGGAATTCAGAAATGATATGATAAACGGTAATTTTGTGCCATTGTTTCAAAATTTTGTTTCGCTAAAAGTCTGCCCAACTTTGTTGATTTTACCTGTCTTACTTTACGCCCACGAATCAGGGGTGAATTTATTTTGTGAGCCACTGGATCCGATTTAGGTTTTAGGTAAAGACATATAAAGGCAGACTAGCTACGGCAAGAAACCCGACTTTTTGGAAAAGTCGGGTTTCTGAACCCTCTAGTTTCACAGATAGAGCCTTAATTAATATCTTGAAATAGTGACTCTTTATAACTAGGATCGATTTCCCAGTCTTCATTTTCGCCGCCAATATACATCTGGACAATTTCGACGTATTCGGTATTTAGTTGAGAGAGAGAGTTGATCAAAACATCAAGGGCGATCGCATCGCTAGTACCCAGATCCATCCAGCAGCGTGCCCAGTTGCCCTCATATTCAAAATCACCCATATTGTGCATCACCGACATCATGGTGCTGTCAGCAGCATCATTGTCATAGTCCATATAACTCAGATCCAAACCTGTTTCTTGGACTTGGCTATTCTCGGCATTAAAGCCACCTAATTTGCCCAAGAAAAACCATGAGGAAAAAACTTCTTCAACTAGCTTTTTCTCTTGTTCGGATGGGACATTGACAAACTCTAACCAAAACCAAACATCAAATTGACTGAATTCACGAAATTGGACTTGCATGGTAATTAGGCTTTAGGTTTTAGGCTTTGGGCTTTAGGTTCTAGCCCGAATAAATGTAGGGTGGGCAATGCCCACCATCTAGAATCTACCCTTTACTTAAATAAATCTGGTTAAATTGATCCGATATCTTTCCTTTTTGGTGATGGCGACTTCGCCGATTTCTAGTCTGCCTTTACCGCGAATTGCAACTAGATCGCCTGCTTTGAGGGCGTGGGAAGATTGACTAACATCCTTCCAATTTACCCGCACGTCGCCGCTAGAAATAATATCAACCATCTTACTGCGAGACATGCCAAAACCAGCAGAGGCGATCGCATCTAATCGCATCGAAGCTTCGGTTGTTACCATCTCCTTTTTCTTCGGTTCCCTAATCTTTAATTCGCTTAAATCAATCTGTCTAGTTTTGACAGGAACAGATCGAACTTGAACCAAATTGGTTTCTAAAAACGGTACCAATTCG
>JANNDL010000037.1:0-1712 GCA_031387665.1 Chamaesiphon sp. OTE_75_metabat_95
CCGCCGCAGTTCTTTCAACTGGAACCTTGGGCAATTGTCGAGGTTTTGATGATGATTTTCCCCACCAGCCTTGAAATATCCCCACATAGTAAACCATCACAGAGATCGCGATCGCAATCAGCAGCAAGATCGCCACTAAAATCGGTGTTGCTAACCACGGCGTTGTCCAGCTGACTTGTACATAAATTGCATATAGTGAACTAATTGACCACAGCGATAAACTTGCGATCGCAACTACAGTAATCGCGATCGTCCAGGCACGGGGGAGGCGCATAATTGAGATTAGTAATCTATCTATTATCCTAGTCTGAAAATTGCCTAGTTGCAGTTTGAGGTCTGTTTTCAAGCAGAATGTGCGTTTCAATTAACACAAAGAGCTACGGAGACTGCACGGAGGTATCCACAAGCTGGTTAGGGGTAAGCTAAGAAAGTTATGATCCTAAGAAAAATTTATGCTAGAAAACCGCGATTACACTTTGATTATTGATAAAAGTGGCAGTATGTCTACCAAAGATAAGCCCGGTGGCTCCAGCCGCTGGCAAATCATGCAGGAATCGGCATTAGCTTTAGCACATAAGTGTGAAGAATTAGATCCCGATGGGATCACGGTTTATCTTTTTTCGGGTAAGTTCAAGCGCTATGACAATGTAACTGCGGCTAAAGTTGCAACAATTTTTCAGGAGAATGATCCTTCAGGTAGAACGGACTTAGCAGCGGTTTTAGGTGACGCGACAACTAATTTCTTTCAGCGCAAGGCTCAAGGGCAAACTCCCGCGAATGGGGAGATTATTTTGGTAGTTACAGATGGCGAACCAGATGATCGCAAGGCAGTGATGGATGTTATTCTAAATGCAACTCAAAAGCTCGATCGGGATGAGGAATTGGCGATTTCGTTTATTCAAGTTGGTACTGATGAAGCAGCTACCAAGTTTTTAAAAATCCTCGATGACGATCTTGGACGCGCTGGAGCAAAGTTTGATATCGTCGATACAATTACCATGAACGATATGGAAGATTTGACGCTCAAGGAAGTTTTGTTGAGCGCAATTAATGATTAAAATAATTTAAGAAGAGCCTAGAGACTAAAGTCTCTGCTCATGATGCAAAGTCCGCCCACGCGGACTAATATTTCAGTCCGCGTAGGCGGACTTTGCATCATGAGCCACACTCGCGGAGCGTATCCGTCAGGATGGTTTCAATCGTTGGCGGTACTAGAACGAAGCAAATCAGCAACAGCATTAATGATAATTTCTGGTTCGTCAATCCAGACAAAATGACTACTCCTAGTTGCTAATATTTGTTGACTCTGAGTAGATAATTTGAGTAGAGCGTGATGAATCCGATCGCGCACTCGATCGGCTGTAGGTATTGATAAGATTTTAATCCCTAATAATGGTCGCAAGAAGGTTTGAGATTTGATACTAATGATCGGTAAATCTCCCAAATCACTTGCGGTCCTTAGTTGCTTACCACTCCGATCTAAGCTCCACATTTCTTGCCCCATCGTTAACCAATGATGAGCCGAATAAAAGGATACTTTGACATGCGCTCGATCGACTTTAGGAAACTTTGTTAGTTCTGGTTTGATTAATTCAAATAGCCCCAGCATTCCGCATAGCCTAACAATTCCTAGTGCTGCCCCAATCGCCACAAAGCCAAAACTCAACGTGAAAAAAGTTTTCAATAATCCCACACTCAACGGTAAAGATAAC
>JANNDL010000050.1:0-20145 GCA_031387665.1 Chamaesiphon sp. OTE_75_metabat_95
CTTAGACCAACTTGCTATTAATTCTATTCGCTTCCTCGCTGTTGATGCGATCGAGAAAGCGAAATCTGGACACCCAGGTTTACCAATGGGTGCGGCTCCGATGGCGTATGTGCTGTGGCAAAAATTCATGCAGCACAACCCTAAGAACCCCCAATGGTTCAATCGCGATCGGTTTGTGTTGTCGGCTGGACATGGTTCGATGTTGCAATACGCGCTCTTGCACCTGACTGGATATGATAGCGTCAGTATTGAAGATATCAAACAGTTCCGGCAGTGGGGTTCTAGCACACCTGGACACCCTGAAAACTTTGAGACTGCCGGAATTGAAGTTACTACTGGCCCCCTCGGTCAAGGGATTGCTAATGGTGTCGGTTTAGCATTGGCTGAAGCGCATTTAGCCGCTAAATTCAACAAGCCTGATGCTACTCTGGTTGACCACTATACCTACGTCATCGTCGGCGATGGTTGCAACATGGAAGGTATTTCTGGTGAAGCAGCTTCGATCGCGGCTCACTGGGGACTTGGTAAACTGATCGTGCTGTACGACGATAACCACATCTCGATCGATGGTTCTACCGATGTCGCGTTCACTGAAGATGTATCCGCACGATTTGACGCTTACGGCTGGCACACCATCCACGTCAAAGATGGTAACACCGACTTAGGCGCAATTGAAGCCGCGATCGCCGCAGCGAAAGCCGTCACTGACAAACCCACGATGATCAAAGTCACCACGATCATCGGCTATGGTTCCCCCAATAAATCCAACACCGCAGGTATTCACGGTGCCGCACTAGGCGAAGCAGAAATCAAACTCACCCGCGAAAATCTCGGCTGGGAATACGCGCCGTTTGAATTACCTGCTGATGCAGTCACTCACATGCGCGAAGCAGTCGCCAACGGTGCCAAAGCTGAAAGCGCGTGGAATGCCACTCTTGCCAGCTACACCAGCAAATATCCGACTGAAGCAGCCGATTTCACAGCTTTGACCTCCCGCAAACTTCCCGCTGGTTGGGATAGTGTCTTGCCTACCTACACTCCCGCAGACAGCGCGGTAGCTAGCCGTAAACACTCCGAGATTTGTCTCAACAAATTAGCCGCTGTCCTCCCAGGTTTAATCGGCGGTTCCGCTGACCTCACCCACTCCAACCTCACCGAAATCAAAACTTCCGGTGACTTCCAAAAAGGTGCATACCAAAATCGTAACGTTCACTTCGGTGTCCGCGAACATGCGATGGGAGCCATCTGCAACGGTATTGCCCTCCACAACTCCGGCTTGATTCCTTACGGCGCAACCTTCCTGATCTTCTCCGATTACATGCGCGCACCGATTCGCCTCTCCGCTCTCTCCAAAGCGGGTTCAATCTGGGTGATGACGCATGATTCCGTCGGACAAGGTGAAGATGGTCCCACGCACCAACCGATCGAAACCATCGCCTCCTTACGGGCGATTCCTAACCTCACCGTAATTCGTCCCGCCGATGGAAACGAAACCTCCGGCGCATACAAAGTAGCGATCGAAAAAGCCAACCAAACCGATCCGACTCTCCTCGCCCTCTCCCGTCAAAATCTACCTAACTTACCAGGTACCTCGATCGCCGGAGTAGCCAAAGGTGCTTACACGATCGTAGACTCCGAAGGCACCCCCGACATCATCCTGATCGGTACTGGTTCCGAAGTAATGCTCTGTGTCACCGCAGCCGAAAAACTCACCGCCGAAGGCAAAAAAGTCCGCGTCGTCTCCATGCCATCGTGGGAATTATTCGACGAGCAAGACGCAGCTTACAAAGAGTCCGTCTTACCTAAATCCGTTACCAAGCGGGTAGCAGTAGAAGCAGCTTGCAGCCAAGGTTGGCACCGCTTTGTTGGTATCGATGGTGGGTTAGTTACTATCGATCGTTTTGGTGCTTCGGCTCCAGGCGGCGTTGTCATGGAGAAGTTTGGTTTCACCGTCGATAACGTAATCGCTACGGCTAAGAAAGTTTTAGGTTAATTATTTAACTACCAAATCAATCTAATGATTAGAGGCGAGCATAATGCTCGCCTTTTTCGATCGCTCAAAGTAACGATCTGAACACAAAACTGGTAGAAAGTTTTTAGGTTAGGATAAACTTATATTCGACGACACCCATTAATACTTATGAAAATCAAAGTTATCGTCCATGAAGCGGAAGAAGGCGGCTACTGGGCAGAAGTACCTGCAATTCCAGGTTGTGCGACAGAAGGCGATACTTGGGATGAGTTATTAGCTAATTTATATGAAGCGATCGAAGGTTGTCTATCGATCGACGATCCCAAAATGTTGTTAGATGAAAAGTCTAAAGTCATGGAAATTGCGATATGAAATCCATGTCGGGTAGAGAGCTAGCTAAGTTACTTGAAGCTAACGGGTGGAATTTACTGAGAATCCAAGGTAGTCATCATATTTACGGAAATGAAGGAAATCCGTCAAGAATTTCTATTCCCATTCATCGCAATCAAGACTTAAAAATAGGACTATTACGCAGTTTACTGAAGACAGCCGATTTGCTCGATTTTGTCGAAGGCAAGGCAACCAAGTTGGAGATTACATCTGAAGAGAAAGTCGATCCAGAATTATCACTAGAAATCGATGTCGATAAATTAGAGGAAGGTAATCCATCAACCAATTAACAGTCATTAGTTATCGCTGTGCAACTAATCGAGAAATAAGAATTTATGAGCAAAGCTAACTATAAACCTGTCCAACTTGATGAAGACGACATGCTCCCAGAGTACGATTTTAGTAAAGGAGTGCGGGGAAAACATCACCAAGCATATTTACAGGGGCATTCTGTTACCATCAATCATCAAGATGGCACCACGACGACTCAGGAGTTTCCCCCATCATCACCCACAACTTTACGCTGAAAGACTTGCTTCATTTCTTGCAAGTCTTCCTCCGTTTGAGGCGATGGATATCCCTTGCCATTTTCACTGACGCGCTTAACTAATTCAGTAAAAACAGCATCATCCTCACGATGAACCAGAGCATAAGCTCTCAACTCTTTGCGAGTCATAGTACTAAAATCTGGCTTAGTCATTGTCAAACTCCCCTCTACCACTAGGGTACACAACTATTTCAATGCTTTCAGTAACGCCAGCCAAAATATAAACTGTCTTAATCTCTGGATTGTACCGAAATAGATGGATTGGCTGAAATCCAGTTGACAGCATTTGGCAAATTCGCAGACACGTTTGTGCTTGTATATCAGTAGGCATCGATACTCCTCATTATAGCCACCAGAAATATCCTGCGCCAATTCTGCCATGCGAACACGGGTTTGTCTCCTGAAAATAGGAATACACTAACACCCTGAACTGTTGGGTTTCATTCTTCAACCCAACCTACCACTCTGTAAATAAATGAATGTAGACGATCAAAGTTACAATTCACATCACGTTAGTTTTATTCCAACGGTAGAAGACTGGGCTATTTTCCTGGATAAATGGAATCAACAAGTATTTGAAAAAATAAAAGCTAGAAATATTCAACCATCTAAATATCATCATTATTCCGAAGATACAGACTACAATTGCTACCATTTACCAGGAGCAAGTGAATCACAAATTATCGAACTAGAGCAAAAGCTCCAGACCAAACTTCCGGTAGGTTATAGGAATTTTTTACTTGCTAGCAACGGTTTTGTAAGTTTGGATCGTCGCTATATGTTCTGTGACACTGATAAAATTGATTGGTTTATTCAGGAAAATCGTAGGTGGGCAGAAAAATCGAGTAACTACGATCGTGATATCAGTGATGAACAATATTTTCAGTATGGGGAAAATCAAAATACCTGTTCAATGAGAAGTCGATACATAAAGACTACTTTACAAATTAGTCCTGTCGATGAAAGTTGTGTTTACTTGCTCAATCCATTAATTGTCGATAGCAGAAAAGAATGGGAAGCTTGGGATTTTGCGAGTAGAAATCCTGGAGCTTTCCGTTATCGTTCCTTCTGGGATATGATGCAAACACTTTATCTCACAAGCTGTGAAAGTTATCTGTTTTAGTTCGACTTTAGATTAAGCAATATACTTAGTTGGATTTCGAGGCTCAACCTAATTTGCAAATTTTATTAGGAAATGGGTATCGCTGACATAGCTTACTCCCATGATTTAAGTTCCTCTTCTGATAGTGGCTCAAAGAAAGCGTCTCCAATTGTTCCGTTAAGTAAACCAGGAATGCGCGGCTGTGTCTGTTTTTGGCTTAAATCCAGACGAGTTAATCTAGATTTAAAGGTGCGCGAACTCAGATTCTGTTCCTCCGCCTTCAATTCTCCCTGTGACTGGATCAGATCCTCCTGATTTATTTGCCATTTTGCTGGAAACTTATCTTGGGTGAAGACTTCGAGAGAATTGTGATAACATTTGATCGACTTTTGCAGATTATCCCATCGCTCCCCTTTGGTGCGATCGAAGTAAGCCAAACCAAGATTGTGTTGAAGCATCGCCCAGTATTCGGGCAATTTTTCTCTAGTGTAAATTTCCAGAGCATAGTAGAAACAATCAATGGGTTCGCGTTCTTCGTTTGGAGGTAATGATCCTAATTCGAGTCTGTCGATGGGTTCGATCTTGCCGTGTTCGGAGTAGAGACGATCGATTTCTTGCTCATAATCTGGGTGAAACCAACCCGCAGTTTCTCTTGGTATAGCTAGATATCGCAAAGTTTCCACAACCAGAGCGGGAATATTCGCCGCGATCGTAGATAAGTTATTCTTAGGATTGAAATCGACATGTAGATCTACCCCGATCTCTGGGGCATTTCCATACTGCCCCAACACCACTGTATTGCCAGATGGGAGAGTGATATATGCGAATTGGATATCGTCTAAATCGTCATAGCCTGAAAAGATCGGCAACCCTGTACTAGCAAGTAAAGAAGGTAATTGCGCGTTGAAATAGACAACGATCTCATTCGTTGGGGTCACTTCTTCAAAGCGTACCCGCTGACTCTTTTTGGTTACAAGATTAATCATCAGCGATATAGTCCTGATCGAACTGATTGCAAAACAGAATCTTTACCTTGATTTTAGCCCATTCATCCTCGTTGCGAACACCTTCTCGCTCTCCCGACCAATACAAAACACCTCCTGGCTTAGTATTGCGATCCGGTTCGACCTCAGTACTAAATTCGATCCCTGTTTTCGTTCGTATGCCATTTTGGTCTTGCGGCAATTTGTCACGAAAAGCTTTGACCTTGGGAATATGGCTCTGAAAAATATTTCTGGCTGGACCACCCCACATTTCTTGGCTGGCTATTTGTGCCCTTGCAGCCTCTACCGTTTGTGAATCAGATTGTTTGCGGTGATAAGTTTGCCCTTCGGTCACGTCGCTCTGTTGTAAATCGCCCCCGCTATCGTAGCATAGGGTTAGTCAGTAGATTGTAGAAGGTTCGATCGATGTGGAAACAGCATCAGAGGTTTGATTGAATTACTTCAGGCATTCTAAGATGCTATTGATTGAGACGATTCAGTAGGATTTGCAACCATTTTCGCTGTTCTTTTAGCAGCATTTGTTGTTCCAGTGCGAGATCGGTAAGTTGAGTGTTTATTTGTGTTTGTAAGATCGTTAATTCTTGATAACGCTGGAGTAGCCGCTCCACTTGTGACTGCTGTTGCCGTCTTTGTCGAGCAGCGATCAGTTGACTCCGATTCAGCCGTAAACGTTTAATCGTAAATACACCTATTGGTGTTAGTGCTGTCAATTCGCCGTCTGCTTGTTCGACAAAATGCTGACTGGCGGATTCTTGACGGGGATTCCAGAGTGATGGAGCCGTCACTGTTTGCGGGTAGTAGTCTTGCTTATACTGATTACACGCGATGCAGGCATAAATCAGATTCTCCAAAGCATCTGAGCCTGCTTGGGTGCGAGGGTGGAAATGATCGATCGTTAGCATTCCACCAGCATCGATTTCGGTGATGCCACAAAATTCACAAGCACACTGAGCACGTTGACGAACCTGCTCTCTAATTGAGGCAGTCAAACTCATGCCGATTGGGGGATAGTAAGTTGTTGTTTGATTCCCTCAATCTCTTCACGCAATGATTTATTTTCGTGGGTAATCTGCTGGAGTCGCTGAACGCTAACGGTGAGTTGGGAGATTGCCGCATCGACCCGATCTTGCATGAAAACTAAATTTGGCAGCGGCATCTGAGCGGCTTTCAACATTGCCGTTTCTGCTGCATCTTGTTGAGCATACCAAGCCTCAAGTTGCGATTTCTCTTGGGTAGTTAATGGTTCGCCAGTTGTCTCACGATCGTGCAGTTGCATTCCAAGTTCATCACTGAGCATAAAGGCTAATCCTCTCAATACTGATTCTATTTTAACCCGTTGGCGTAGCCTCTCCGTGGAGAATCGATCCGATCGATCGACAGATTGGTGGGCAATCCCCACTTTTTTTATTCTGGTAAATCGCTTTTGATAAAGGATGAGGTACAAATTTAAGACTTTTCCCCGACAATAGCGTACTTCCATTGATAACTAAAAATCGATCGAGAAAAGAACAGCAAAAATGAAAACTCAAATTCCCGCAACCGATCGACTTCGATGGATTAATCTCGATACAGATCTGCCAAAGATCGATGATGGTAGTGACGTGATTCAGGGCTTGACCCAAATCCCCAAAACCTTGCCATGTAAGTATTTCTATGACGATCGAGGCTCTGAACTATTCGAGCAAATTACCGATCTGCCCGAATACTATCCCACCCGCACCGAACAAGCAATTCTCGAAACCTACGTCTCGGAAATCATCGCCCTCACTGGAGCTTGCGAACTGATCGAACTTGGTAGTGGCAGCTCTCGCAAAACTCACACCTTGCTTACAGCCTATAGTCAGCTCCCCGATCCTCTACATTATTACCCGATCGATGTCAGCGCAGGTATTCTCCGTTCGACTGCCCTCGATCTACTAGCAACTTATCCCCAGCTCAATGTTTGCGGTGTCGCAGGCACCTACGAACGCGCTCTTGCCCAATTCCCACCCCGCATCATCGAAAATCGGCTATTGATGTTCCTGGGTAGCACAATGGGCAACTTGGACGATCGATCCCGCGATATCTTCCTCACTCAAGTCCAGCAGGCTCTTCAACCTGGAGAATTCTTCCTGTTGGGTGTAGACCTCCAAAAACCGATCGACATCCTGGAAGCGGCATATAACGACGCTCAGGGTGTGACGGCTGCTTTCAATCTCAATGTATTGCGCCATCTGAACGATCGATTTGAGGGGAATTTCAATCTCGATCACTTTGAGCATTTAGCCTTCTTTAATGCTAATGCCAGCCAAATCGAAATGCACTTGGAGAGTTCGATCGATCAAACAGTCAAATTGAAAACTCTCAATCTAGAAATAAATTTCAAAGCTGGTGAAACTATTCACACAGAAATATCGCGGAAGTTTAATATTTCGGCATTGTCTGATATTCTGACAAATCATGCACTCCAACCACTAAAAATCTGGACAGATCCTCAATCCTGGTTTGGCTTGATTCTGTGTCAAAGACAATGTTTGTTGTCTACAGACTGCCCATAATCTAGGATCTATAGGGGCGGGTTTATACAATCAATAACGATTGTAATGAGAACATAATTTGAACCCGCCCTCACCCACAATCGACAGACAGATCTACCCTTTCCAGATTTTTTCAAGTACATCTGAAGGTGGAACATCAGCGATTTTACCAGTCCGAGACTTGATTGAAAACGATCGACCATTTTTAGGCAATAGCTTATTTGGATCGCTGGGACCAAACAGTGCGATCGTATAAGTACCAACAGCTACAGCTAGGTGCATCGGGGCACTATTTGTACAGAGCATCAGATTTGCACCTGCAATCATCGCCGCGAGTTTGCCGATATCTGTGGGGCTGATTACTTTGAGATCGGGACAGACATTCAAGAATGATTCGATAAACTCGGCATCATCTGGCCCTTTAATAATTACTACTGGTATATTTGGTTGACGAGTCTGTAAATCTTTGATGATTTGTTGCCACTGAAGCACTGGATAGATTTTATCAACTCCCAATTTTTGCGACAATTTACTCGCACCACCGTGAATTAAAACGTAGCCACTATCCTTAATCCCCAATCGCTGCTGTTCAGCTTCTGCCCAGTCAATATCTGATTTTGGCACATTTATACTCAATGGCGGACAAGGATCGGTTACGCCCAATCCTTTGACCAGATCGTGATACATATGCGCTGCATATTGGTCGAGATTGAGCGCGACTGGATTGGAGAGAAATAATTTACTAACGCCCGTATCAAAACCAATTCTGACTGGGATTCCAGTCAACCAGAGCAGAAAGCCCACTCCAAATCTTCGTCCTAAGGACATTGCTACATCGTACTCTCGATCGCGCAGAATACCCAAAAGATTTCCCCAATCTGCGGGGCCATTTGTATCTTTGAAGTCGAACGAAATTACCTTGTCAACAGACTTGGAAACGCGATATGCTGCTGTCGATCTCGGTTCGACGACTACATCTATTTCTGCCTCTGGGTAACGTCCTTTGAGATTATCGATTGTGGGGAAGAACAGGATTTGATCGCCAATTCCACCAGGGACAAGAGCCAGGATACGCATTTGTACTCAAGTTACTGCTGTTTGTATAATCGATCTTAGCAGGAATCGGGACTCGATTGTCGATCGAACCATCAACTTGCTCCCTAATTGTCGAATTCCTCAGGTACACTAGAAGAACGCAGAACTGTATCAAAATAACTATGATTCAACGTCGTAACCAATCTCACTTTGACTCGATCCAGATTGCTTATCGGGCAGAGGAACTGATTGGCGCAGCTTCTAATCGCTACAAAATCACCGTTCAAGTAGCCAACCGTGCCAAAAAACGCCACCGCTATGAATCAGAAAACATCGACGATCCTTCCATCAAACCTGTAATGCGCGCCATCATCGAAATGTCCGATGAACTCACTCAGCCCGAAATTCTGGGAGATTAATTAGCTAATATCAATTTTGCGTGGAAAATCCCCTCCTTGGAGGGGTGCCCATAGGGCGGGGTGGGTAAATCTCCGCTGCAACTCAGATAGCCTCGCAGTTTCGGTGCGTTATGCTCCGCAGTAACACACCCTACGTTTATGCAAAAAGTCCTCAAATCTGGTGCTGGATGGCGAATTGGCTGGAATCCAGCAGGCAAGTATCAAGGATTAGTTGGTGGTGATGATTGGGCATTTGAACTAACTAGTGCCGAACTGGCAGATTTCTGTCGGTTGCTGGGGCAATTAGTTAATAATATGCGATCGATCCAAGCAGAACTAATGGACGAAGAAAGCATCGCTTGTGAAGCCGAAAGTGAATTGGTTTGGATGCAGGTAGCGGGATTGCCGAGTAAGTACAGTTTGCGATTAATCTTAAATACTAGCCGCAGTTGCGAAGGGAATTGGGGGGCGGAGGTTGTCCCAGAATTAATTACGGCTGTTGACAGTTTGAAGTTTTTTTGATATTAATGCTTCATCAACTTAAGCCGCTAGGAGCTAATTCATGTCACAAGTGAATGGAGTAATGATGCAGTATTTCCACTGGTATTTACCAACTGGAGGTACATTATGGAATCAACTATCGCGTGATGCTCAAGAATTAGCAGCTAATGGATTTACATCGCTATGGTTGCCACCTGCATACAAAGGAAGTAATGGTGGATATGACGTGGGCTATGCTGTTTACGATTTATTCGATCTAGGCGAATTTGACCAAAAAGGATCGATTCCGACTAAATACGGTACCAAAGCTGAGTATCTCAAAGCGATCGAATCTGCCCATACTGCGGGGATTCAGATCTATGGTGATATTGTTTTAAATCATCGGTTGGGAGCAGATGCAGAGGAAGAAGTAGAAGCTACACCGCTCGATCCAAATAATCGATTTCAACCGATCGATAATTATCAGAAGATTAAGGCTTGGACACATTTTACCTTTCCTGGTCGCCAGGGTAAATACTCCAAGATGGAATGGCACTGGTGGCACTTTGATGCGATCGATTATAACGTTTATAATCAACAGCAGAAGGCGGTTTATTTGATTAAGGATAAAACATTCGATCGCAATGTCGATGATGAGAAAGGTAACTTTGATTACCTGATGGGTTGCGATCTAGACATGGATAACGAAGAAGTATTGGGCGAACTAAAATACTGGGGCGAATGGTATCTAGACACAACTAAAATTGATGGCTTGCGCCTCGATGCCGTCAAGCATATCGATGCTCGCTTCTTTTACAATTGGCTCAAAGATCTCAATGCTTATGCCAAAAAAGATCTGTTTACAGTCGGTGAATATTGGTCGTATGAACTCGACGCACTAGAAGATTTCATCAGAGAAACTGAAGGTAAAATCAACTTGTTTGATGCACCACTTCACAACAACTTCTATGCCGCAGGTGTTCAAGGTCAAAATTACGATCTCCGCAAAATCTTTGATAATTCTCTCGTTCAACATCAACCCACACTAGCTGTTACCTTCGTCGAAAATCACGATTCCCAACCGCTTCAATCCCTCGAATCAGTAGTCGAAGGCTGGTTCAAACCACTCGCTTACGCGCTCATTCTGCTCCGCGAAGCTGGTTATCCCTGCGTCTTCTATGGTGACTATTACGGTGCCAGCTACACAGATAAAGGCAAAGATGGTAATCAGTACAATATCACCTTGCAATCCCATCGATCGATCTTAGATATTCTGCTCCGCGCTCGGCGGGACTATGCCTATGGCATCCAGCACGACTACTTCGATCATCCCAATACTGTTGGCTGGACAAGATTAGGCGATGATAAGCATCCTGAATCGATGGCTGTCCTCATGGGCAATGGCAGTGCTGGCACAAAATGGATGAATGTTGGCAAATCAAATACTATCTATACTGACATCACCAAGACTGTTGATACCCCCGTCGTGACTAATGCCGATGGATGGGGTGATTTTGCCTGTGAGGGTGGTTCTGTGTCGATTTGGGTGCCTGTTAGTTAGGCTTTAGTAACGATCGACGTAGTTCACTAATTGCTACACCAGTACCTTTTTCCTTGGCGGTTGCAAAGCAACTATCGATCGTTGATTGGATCGCAATATTTGGAAAATAACGACTAGTTTCGCTGATTTCATATTTATCAGTTACTAACTGATAGATTTTCAATTGATACTTTTTAAACAACCATACTTCTGGGACATTAAACGGTAGGAAATCTAGTTCTGAGGTGAAACTAGTCACGTCAATTTCAATGGCTAAATCTGGTGGTAAATCGACTGCCCAGTCGATCCGATCCTTGCCTACGGCTGCTTGCCAATTGTCGATATAGAAACAATAATCTGGCTCAATACCGCTCACGTCGGGCAGTTCCATCGTAATCGGCGTGAACGCCTCGTAATTACGATCTTGGCACTCTAGTAGAGTCTTGACGATATCTGCAATGATATTAGCTTCTCGTCCGTGGCGGGGTAATGGACTCATCAATAAAATCTCTCCATGACGATATCGTAGGCGGGGAATTGAGCCATCGCCCCGACTATCACGTAGTTGACAAAAATCCTGCCACGAACCAGGGATTCGTAGTACTGAGCCTGGTGGAATTGAAATGCGATCTGCGGAAACAACTGCGTACACGATCGAAACTCCTTAATTAGTTGATAGTTGATAGTTGATAGCTGGGTTTTTAGGACGGGAACTTAGACCCTCTATTTTCTTGAGATGATACTATCTGATTATAACAACCCTGAACCTGGCTAATCTGGCGATCGATTACCGAGCCATTTCCACCATTGAGTGAGGGAGCGAGCTAGAACTAGTGGCTTTAATTCGATCGCATTTCGAGCTAGTAAATCTTGGATCGTCTGAAACGCTGCGTATTGAAGCCCTAGAAAACTATCTACAGGTGCATAGTAATTGCCCAAAGTAATCGAGCCAGATGCGTAGATTTTACCTGTCTGATTTGCCATTTCTACTAATTCAAAATCAGGCGTAACTGTCAATCTTCCAAGCTGATTGATTGGCAAATTATATTGCTGTACTAAATCTTGGAGCAGGGGGCTTGCCGTAATTGGTGCATCGACAGCGGTGGCATCAATGATAAAGTCTGATTCTAGTTTAATCTCACCTTTGATTCCTGACTCTGTAACCGTAGTAATCGTGCCACTGGTACTAGCTCTGGGTAAAACATGCTGAACTTCGCCGTAGACAATTTGATACCAGCCTTTATTGATGCCGCCAGTGATAATTTTGCGCCAATCTGGGCGATTCATCGTTGTCACACCGCCCCAATCGGCAAGCAGGTGCTGGCGTTGCTCTAGGGTAGCATTTTCGAGCGTCGATTTATACTGTCCGCCCCACGCTGATTTTGGCCAATTAAAAGGCTGAAATTCATAATTGTGTTCGACTTTTCGATCGGCTAAACCGTATTTGTTGCCCTCAGTTTTAACGGAGCGGAGCAATTGAATTACTCTAATTTCGACTCGATTATTATCTCGCCTAATTGTATAGATCTTTTGGAGAATGCGGGCGGCGACGATGCCTGTGCCTCGTAACAAAACTGTGCCGCCATGTGTAGCTAAATGCTCGTAGATGTGTTCGTGAGATTCGTAAGCATTTACAACAGTTTTAAAATCCTGAGTGCGATCGCGATAAGCTTGTAAATCTGGTAGGAATTGTAATGCGGGATAGCCAGTCGCAATATGCACGTAGCGGGCAATCGTACAGGCATAGTCAGTCGGCTGTTGACAGGTGTAGACGATCGCATATCGACCATCAGTAGTCTTGCGAATAGCCTGAACATGGGCGGTTCTAATCATCTTACGCCAGCTAATTCTAGCTGCTTCTCGATCGATTGCCGCGATCGCATCCCCAGATTTGGGCGTATAAGTATTCGCGAGTGTCGGTTCGGCGAATACTTGCCAGAGATAACCGAGACTCGATTTCAACTTGCCCTTAGCGATGCCTCTAATCGCCTCTAAGGTCGCATAATTCGGAAAACCCCAAAGATTATCGGGACAGGCATCTGCGGGAGATCTGAGCCGCTCCTGGGGCACGATCTGGGCATTGAGACAGAGCTGCTGATAGCGACCATAGGGTTGCTGCTCCATCCCCAATACGCGGATCCGCTCGGTACTCACCCCGCCGACTCGCAATAAATCGACCCAAATAAAACTACCCAAACCACCACCAATTGTGGCATATTCAACTTCTTCGACAGGTATGCCAGTGGCGTGGATTGCTTGGGGATCGATCTGCTCCTGTCGGAAAATCGATGGCAAAAAGCTATTTGTGGAGGCTTCTGGGGGGATTGTCCCGCGCAATTCGGGCCGATTGGTGACGGAATTAAATCTAATTTGTGATGCAATTTTCGGCGTAGTACTAGGTAGGGCGATCGAAATTTGATAGTTGCCAATCTGGATCGTGTCTCCAGGCTCAATCTGACTCTGAGTCTGTTTTTGACCGTTGACTACGATCCCATTACTACTACCTCGATCGACAATTATCAGTTTATCCTGCTGAAGCTCGATCGAGGCGTGATATCGAGATACTTCTAGACTATTCAGGACAATTCTACAGACTCTTTGACCGTCTAAGTTATCAGGAAGTCGCTCAAATTCCCGCCCCAAGGCAATCGGAACGGTTAACAGGGGGTCTTTGGACTCTCCTGTGACTGGATCTTCCCACACCAAGCGGATTTGCACGATCTGTTGACTGAGTATTTATCGATCGATCTTAGCAGGATGGGCGATCCTTTTAGCGATCGCCGATCAAATCAGTGCGTGAATGTGGATAAGATGAAGGTTTGGCAACAGTCAAGATGGATCAAGTAAAGCTAGTTAGTACTGTTGAGAAGTTAGACTACATTGATATTTTGAGAGGCATTGCGATCCTGATGGTGATGGTCGTTCATACCAGTCAAGCTGTGAATGGTGTATCTCAATTAGTCGGCGATATCGATCGATATGGACAGATGGGAGTACAACTTTTTTTTGTTGCGTCTGCCTACACTTTATGTTTTTCTAGAATCAATAGAGCCGGAGAGAAACAACCATTAATCTCTTTTTTTATTAGAAGATTTTTCAGGATTGCGCCCTTATACTATGTGGCAATAATTGCCTATTTTTTGGCAGAGTCAAATATGCACATCTTGGCTTTAATTAAGATGCCATATTCATCCTACAATTTTGAGACGATCGCCTTAAATATGCTGTTTATTCACGGATTTGTGCCATCAGCCAATAATAATATTGTCCCTGGTGGTTGGTCGATCGGGACGGAGATGGCTTTTTATCTATTATTTCCCAGCTTATTTACTTTATTCGATCGAGCCTATAAAAAGTATGGAATTATCTCTCTATATTGCTTAGTCGGACTGTCTGTATTGCTAAACATAAGTGTTCAGTTAGTTGTTCAGCAGTTATGGGCAATTAATCTCAATGACAATTCATTTATTTATTATAATCTAATTAATCAACTACCAGTCTTCTTACTGGGAATCACAATTTTCTTTCATCATCACTACGAGATTCCGATTCGATTACCAATGCTGCTCCAGATTCTAATTTTCATTGGAGTCACAATAATCGGAATTATCCTGTTGCCAAGTAAACAATATTGGCTAGTTGCGGCTGTAATTCCAGTTGTCGCTGGAATCTCATTTGTATTCTTATTGAATATCTTGAGGGAACTAAAACACTCAAATACATTTCTGGCAGAAATTGGTAAAGTTTCTTACTCAATGTATATATTTCACTTTATGTTCGCTTGGTACTTAGTCCCAGGAATTAGACTAACTTTAAAAAAAGGAATTCTCCCAGAGCTATTGCTAGTCTGCTCGATCTTCTTGGTGACGCGATTTGCATTTGCTGTCGCAAAACTCAGTCAGAAATATATCGAAGCTCCAGGCATCTTGTTCGGTAAAATGCTGATCTCTAGATTATCCTAGCAATCCCATTTGAGTTCCGATCGGTAATGTTAACTCTAGAGGGCAGTGCCTAGCATGTTCATTCTACCATCCCAGACAGGGCAAGGGTTCATGCAGGTTTTATCCCTGCAAATATCGATTAATCCTTACAATGCCTAGCTTGGCTAGAACATTGTCTGCATGGACGAAATCGACGGTTTTACCCCTAGAATAAACATGCTAGGCAGTGCCCGTGCCCGCTCTCTAGAGTTTAAGCTGTTTACTATCGAGTCAATAGTAAGGGACAGGGAGTCTTGATCCGAATATAATCAGAAGTTGAATTGCCGAGCAATCGATCGAGATCTGGTAAGTTCTTGGCGATCGACGGGCGACGATCTGGTGAACCAATAATCACTAGATCGGCGTGAAATTCTTCGGCAGCATTGCAGATCTCTTTACCAGGATTACCACTAGCCAGGATACATTTATAGTCTACTCCTTGTTTTTTTGCTTCAGCAATAGCAGCCGCAAAAACTGGATCTTGCGCTGGCTTGATCAGTGCGTCACTTACTTTGCTATCGGCTTTAACTTGAACAATCAATAGTTGACTATGCTTGATATCACGTAATAGAGATAGTGCTAGCTGTAAAGATTGTTGGGCCGGAACAGAATTGTCATAGCCTACCAAAATCCGATTAATACTCTTGATATTTACTTCATCATTTACCAATAGCATCGGGCGAGAAGTGAGCTGGAATACATATTGACTAACAGAGTTAGCTAAAATTGAATTGAGCCGATTCAATCCCCGCGAACCCATGATGATCAAATCTGCCTGTTCCTCCTCCGCGACTTGACAGACGGTATCCTTTGGCTCACCTTGCTTTAGCCTGACATTAACTTTAGCCGGATCGAGCTTGAGATACTCGATCGCATCAGCGAGAATCTTACCACCAGCAGTTAACTTTTCTGCCATCAATTCGGCGGTAACTTGCGGCGAAACAACGTGTAAAATAGTCACATTCGCTCGTTGGATGACTGGAATTTCCATCAACATTTTGAGCATCTGTTCGCATTTTCCCAATCCAGCAACCGCGATCAAAATTTTCTGTATCATTTTGAACAATATCTCCTTTATTTCTTAAATGATCTGATGGTGAATTAAAACTTGTTCACCGCTAGCTCTTAAAAATCTGTTATGTTTCCGATTTTGCACTGTCTCTAGACTCATCCGATCTCGATCGCAATATTATTTATCATTTAGTGTCAAGAGACAGTAAAGGTAGTTGAATGGATATAGCTGCCATTACTATCGCCCTATGATTTTGATCGATTGTCTCACTCGCAAATTCTCAGATATCCAAGCCATTATTTTTGATAAAGATGGCACCCTTGAGGACTCTGGAGACTATCTTCGCAATGTCGCCCAAAAACGTGCACGGCTAATTGATGCACAAATTCCAGGCGTGGGTGAACCTTTACTGATGGCTTTTGGTGTAAATGGACTGACTCTAGATCCCGCTGGACTGCAAGCCGTGGGGAGTCGCTACGAGAATGAAATTGCGGCTGCTGCATATATTGCCGAGACAGGAAGAGGTTGGAGTGCGGCTTTAGAAATTGTCCGCCAAGCTTTTACCGAAGTCGATCGAGTGATGGAATCTACGCCAAATGCAATGTTTCCTGGCTGTATCGAATCGATCGCATCTTTCGCCGCAGCGGGCATTAAAATGGGGATTGTTTCGGCTGCAACAACCAGCCAAGTCGTCAATTTTGCCAATTATCACAAATTACAATCTCACTTTCAGGTACTATTGGGTTCCGATCTCCAATTTGCCAAACCCGATCCACGTTTATTTCAATTTGCCTGCCAGGAAATGGGGGTAGATCCAGCTAGAACCTTGATGGTTGGAGATAGTAGCTGGGACATGATTATGGGTAGTCAGGGTGGTGCAGCGGGGTGTATTGGCATTTCCTGGGGGAGATCTGCAAAGCCGTTGACGATGGCAGATGTCTCGATCTCTGATTTGTTAGAATTGAAAATTATCGAGAATTGAGTGATTAAATGAACATCTCTTGGGATGAGTTGTTGCCACAATTGAATTAATGACACCCGCACCTATGTATTTTAAATTTGAACAACCGATATTATGACTCCCTTATCGTCTCAATCTGATTTATTAGGTAGCGAATTTGCCGTTTCCGCCAACCGGAAATTATTTGGCAAAGTGATGACAGGACTGGTGTTTGTCTGCGTCGGCATCTCGCTGATTCCCCTCGCATCAATCCTGTTCATGGTAATCGCCAATGGGATTGCTGGATTTTCCCCAGCCGTCTTTACCGAACTGCCACCAGCAGCCGGAATGTCGGGTGGCGGCTTACGCAATGCGATCGTGGGTACCTTAATCACCTGCCTGATCGGTGGTATGATCAGCGTACCATTTGGAGTATTGACCGCAATTTACACGATCGAATTTAGTCAGGGCAATTGGATTTTTCAGTTAGTCCGTTTTTGCACAAATGTCTTGAGTGGCGTGCCATCGATTATTGCCGGACTATTCGCTTATGGCATTGTAGTACTTATGACTGGGAGCTTTTCGGCTGTAGCTGGTGGTGTCGCCCTATCCGTACTGATGCTACCGACGATCGTGCGGACAGCAGAAGAAGGGCTAAAATCCGTGCCCAAAACCACGCGGATGGCGGCTGTCGGGATTGGAGCTACCAACTTTCAAAGCGTCACCCAAATCGTCTTACCCGCCGCAATGCCATTCATCGCTACAGGTGTAACACTAGCGATCGCCAGAGCCGCCGGAGAAACAGCCCCGCTCCTGTTTACCTGTTTGTTCAATCAATACGATGTCCAAGGAGTGTGGCAACCGACAGCAACTCTCTCAGTGCTAATTTACAACTTTGCGATTTCACCCTACAAAAATCAACAGCAATTAGCTTGGGTAGCTGCCTTGATTATCCTCGTGCTAATTCTGGGCATTAGTATCGTCGCCCGAATTATTTCTCGGCGCAAAGTCTACTAAACTTTTACACCAACGTCATTAGGGATTTCACTCGATCTAAAATAACCTATTTTGTCCAAAGTTAGGATACGATCTAGATATATATAAATTCAGCCTTATTTTCCCCGAATCAATATTCAAACCTACTTCTGAAGTGCGATCCCACTTCTAACCTCTCACAACTATTTTTATGGTAGATACTCGGACAGACAAGGAAATCATCATCAAGACAGATAACGTTTCGATCTTCTATGGTGCTTTCCAAGCGGTTCGGAATGTCTTTCTAGATATTCCTAAAAATAATGTGGTCGCTTTTATCGGTCCATCTGGCTGTGGTAAAAGTACCCTGCTGCGCTGTTACAATCGCCTCAACGACCTAATTCCCTCTGCTAAAGTCCAGGGGCAAATTAGCTACAATGGCACTAACCTATACGATCCACGGATCGATCCCGTCGAAGTCCGTCGCCGGATTGGGATGGTATTTCAACAACCAAATCCTTTCCCCAAATCTATCTACGATAACGTCGCATTTGGATTGAAAATCTCTGGCTTCAAAGGTAACATCGACGAGCGCGTCGAGCAGTCCCTTCGCAAAGCCGCACTGTGGGATGAAGTCAAGGATAAACTTCAGCAAAGTGGCTTGTCCCTTTCCGGTGGACAACAGCAGCGATTGTGTATCGCCCGCACGATCGCCGTCGAACCTGAAGTAATCTTAATGGATGAGCCTTGCTCTGCCCTAGATCCGATTTCCACCGTCCAAATTGAGAACCTGATCCACGATCTCAAACAAAAGTTTACGATCGTGATTGTCACTCACAACATGCAGCAAGCTGCTCGTGTATCAGACAAAACAGCATTCTTCAATGCTGGAGCAGAAGACGGTGGTAGTCGTTTTGGCTACTTAGTTGAGTATGACGATACCCGCAATATCTTTAGTTCACCCAAGCAGGAAAAAACACAAGAATACATCAGCGGTCGATTTGGTTAGATGATTCGTTGGCGGAGCCTCTCTGCTAAGGCAGACGCTTCGCGAACAGGATGAGAATCGGATTAATTAGAACATCTATACTTTAGGGTGAGCATTGCTCACCTTTTTTGATCGAATCTACTGATACTGAAGATCGATCAAGTGTCCAAAACATCAAGTTCGATCGCGATGAACGATCTACAACTTACGATGCTCCGCCACAATTTTCAGTTGGTTTTAAAACGCAGTGGACAAGAAAAAAAGAGGATGTCTGAAAAGTTTTCAGAAGCACAAGATAATATTGATTTCAGTTCAAGTTGATCAGCGTTAAAGTCAGACCTTGCAAACATTCCTCTTTTTGACTGATTTTATGCTTTAAGTAAGCCCTCTGCCCTTAAAGCTTCCTGCACTTTTGGACGTGCAGCAACCCGTTGCTGATATTCCACTAGTACGGGCCAAGGTGACATATCGACTTTAATGAATTTATGCCAATTGAGTACGGTATACATGTACGCATCTGCCACTGTAAATTGATCGCCCATTAGGTATTGCTTGCCCTGCATGGCATTAGAAACATAGTCATAGGCTTTCTTGAGCTTTTGTAAATATACTTGGCTGGCTTGCTCACCCACTTGGTTGGTGTAAAAAAGCGGCCAATGTGTTTTATGGATCTCAGTAGAAATATAACTCAGCCATTCCTGTAAATGCACCCGCTCCATTGTGCCATTTTTTGGAGCAAGATTAGTTTCTGGTTTTTGGTCAGCCAAATATTGGACGATGGCAACGCCTTCTGTGAGTGTTTCGCCACTATCGAGAACTAAGAATGGAACAGAAGATTTATCGTTAATTGCACTAAAATCTTCGCCGGATTCAGTCTTCTTAGTTTTCAAATTAACTTTTTCAAGTTCAAATTCATAGCCTGCTTCACGGAGGACAATATGGGGAGCTAGAGAACAGACACTTGGAGTATAGTATAGTTTCATCGGTTATCTTCTGAGGACTTATTCTTGTGTAGATCGTAATTGTAATCGCTGTCAATTTTCTGAGCAAGTTGATGAGATTTGAGCAAGAGTGATGCCCTGTATCTGTAATATAGCGGTAGGTTGGATTGAAGAATGTTGGCGGAGCCTCTTCTAAGAAACTCAAGCCACAATTAGCTCAGGGACTAGATCGAAGCCCATTTTCTTCGCCCGTTGTTTAATATGTTTGAGCACCCGTTGTTGGTATTGTTGCTCATAAGCTTCGGCACCAGCATCCACAAAATCT
>JANNDL010000035.1:0-20592 GCA_031387665.1 Chamaesiphon sp. OTE_75_metabat_95
GCAACTAAACCGACGAAAACGTCGTCTAATCGATGAAAGAAACTCTGTTTGGGTACGCTAGATTTCATTCTTCAACCCAATTTACAGATCCTTGCTTCGAGCCAGTTTCAGCTAAGTTCCTTAGAAGAGGCTCCGCCAACGTCGGGTTCCCCGACGGTTTAGCGAGACAAGACACCCGCCCCTACAGAGTATGGGAATAAATTTGAACTTATGATTGCCGATCGATCAGCCATTCGATCGCACCCGCCACATCCGTAACTATTTCTCCCTCAGGCATAACTGGACGTTGAACCATCACCACAGATAAACCCAACTCCCTAGCGGCAATAATCTTGGCATAAGTAGCATCACCACCGCTATTTTTACTAACGATCGTATCAATTTGATAATCTTGCAATAACCTTAGCTCTTGCTCCAGACTAAATGGCCCTCGATCGAGCAATAACTCACCAATCGGTAATAAAATACCAGCATCAGGTGGATCGATCGATCGGATCAAACACCATTTATCTTCCAGACTAGCAAAAGGCGCGAGCTGCTGCCTGCCGATCGTCAAAAAGATCCGCTCTGCACTAGCCGGAATCGCCGTCACAGCCGCCTCAATACTCTCAACCTCAATCCAATCATCTTGAGGTAATCTCTCCCAACCAGGACGAATTAGCATTAACCAGGGAATCCCCACCTGCGCGGCTGCACCTGCAACATGCCAAGACATCTGCGCCGCAAACGGGTGCGTCGCATCAATCACCAAATCAATTTGCGCTGTTTGCAGATACTCAACCAAACCAACCTCACCACCAAAACCACCACTTCGCACAGTCCCCAGCAGCTTTTTTGGTGCGCTAGTTCGCCCCGCCAGACTGGTAATCACCTCCAATCCAGGCAAGCTCATCGCTTGAGCTGCTAATTCCACCCCATCGCCAGTTCCACCCAAAATCAAGAGTCGTTGCATCACACCCAGATAAATTCACTTACCAAGTCTACCTAGCAAGTTCGGAGTAGTTGACTAATAATAGAGAGATTAGGATCTACAAAATCATAAATCTCTATGTCATCAACAGTTTACGACTTTTCTGCCACCAGCATCGAAGGTCAACCGATCGAACTAAATACCTACAAAGACAAAGTTCTACTCATCGTCAACACCGCCAGCGCGTGCGGCTTCACCCCTCAATACAAGGGTTTGCAGGAATTACAGGACAAATACGCCAGCAAAGGATTCTCCGTACTCGGATTTCCCTGCAACCAATTTGGACAGCAAGAACCAGGCAGCGCGACAGAGATTCAGTCTTTTTGTGAAAGCAGATTTGGCGTATCTTTCCCCCTCTTTGAAAAAGTTGATGTCAATGGCGGTACCGCGCACCCCTTATTCCAACATCTCGTCAAAGCTGCTCCAGGTATTTTTGGCACCGAGGGGATTAAGTGGAATTTCACCAAGTTTCTAGTCGATGGTAGCGGTAACGTTGTCAAACGCTATGGCTCGAATGCTGAACCAAAAGATATTGCCAAAGATATTGAAGGGCTGTTGAAATAACTGGGAGCAGACATTGCACCAATACATGTTGATTATTACTAAGCGTGGATCTTAGGGTACCCTAGATCTACGATGATCACTAGTATGCTCAAATTGGTGCAAGATGTGGGGAAGTCTAATTTCCAAGCGTTCTTAGCAGACCAACTATTATGGTAAATATAACTCCTGAGATCGATCGATTACGTGCAGCAAAATCCAACTCCCACAGATCCTAGCTCCAATCCACTTGTGGGTACGGTGATTGCCGTTCAAGCTAATTTCTGCCAAGTGCAAATCGATCTAGATATCCCAACCGTTGGGGGCAAATTAATCCTTTGCACTCGCCGTGCTAGGCTTCAGAAAATCGGTGTTAGCGCAATTGTCGGAGATAAAGTGACGATTGCTGAAATTGACTGGCAAGGTTTAAAAGGAGTCGTGATCGATGTTTTTCCTAGACATAGTTTACTCGATCGACCACCAGTTGCTAATGCCGATCGGATCTTACTAGTATTTGCCCTCGCCGAGCCAGCCCTCGATCCATTCCTACTGAGCAAATTCCTCGTCAAAGCAGAATCAACGGGCTTACAGGTCAGCCTGTGCCTAAATAAGAGCGATTTAGTCAGCATAGAAGAGAAACAAGATTGGTGCGACAGGTTGGCTGAATGGGGCTATCAACCGATCGTGATTAGCGTTGAAAATGGGCTGGGAGTAAAGGAATTGCAATTGGAACTCGATCGACAGATCACTATTTTTGCCGGACATTCTGGGGTGGGTAAATCAAGTCTAACGAATGCCTTAATTCCCGATTCAAATATTCGAGTAGCAACTGTTTCAGGTAAACTTAGTCGCGGCAGACATACGACTCGCCACGTCCAATTATTTACAATGCCGACAGGTGGTTTGATTGCCGATACTCCAGGTTTCAATCAACCGGATTTGACCTGTACACCGACAGAATTAGCCAGCTATTTTCCTGAAATTCGGCAGTTATTAGCAACAGCTCACTGCCAATTTAGCGACTGCACCCATCGCGATGAACCCAATTGTGTCGTGCGGGGCGAATGGGAACGTTATCCTCATTATCTCGAATTCCTAGCAGATGCGATCGCGTGGGAACAGCAAATCCAATCTCAACCAAAACTGGAGAATAGTTTAAAGCAAAAAAGTGGCACGGGGAAGAAGAAGTTTGAGCCAAAACTAGACTCTAAATATCGCCAAATTTCTCGACATACAATCCTGCAATCACTGGAAGAATTATCAGGTGAATTTGAGGAGGATTGATAGGGATTGGAGGGTCTTTCGTATTGTTTAGGCTGTTTCTATTGCCAAATCGATCGAGTAATCATTAAGAATCTTCTCATGATGTTCAACTAGATTGTTCGGACGATACCAACGACAGAGATGCCAACGATGGTAAACACTTTCATGTAAAATAGCGACCGACGGCATCGATCGAATCCCCTTGAATAATGGTGATTTTAAGTCATCACTGGTTTGAATACTGACATCAATATTGACACCATCTTCAACCCGATCTCGATCGAATGTCAAGCCCAAATTTAACCGTTCAATTTCTACCATCATCCATAGTAGGGCAATATTGGAGAGTGGACTATTTTCTCTTGTGCCACCGCCAACTCCCCCATGTCCACCAGGAAACCAAACTTCAGTTAGCTGCCCCTCTTGTGCAGGTTTCATCTGAGTTGGCAGAAATGCTTTGCGACGTTCATCAATAGCCACTGCATGAAAGGCAAATTTAACAGTGCTGCTTAATTTTGTGTTATGAAACTCGTATTTTTGGTTAAGTAATCGATCGACAAAACCAGGAATCCAGGCAATTCGAGGAATACCCAAAGCACCAACAGTATCCCAACAACCGAGGACAGTAATCTCGATTTCCTCATGATAATCAGTGCCATATTCACTCGTCATTTGGTGGCGAAACTCTACCACCGCAGGTAGTTCTCTCACCTTGGTATTTTCGCGAGTTAATTCACCTTTGCCCACATACTTACCTTTGGCAGCTTGATAGATCTTGTAAGCTTGGGGAATCTTCCGCATTCCTTGCCTGGGCAACATTCCCACGGAACGAATGAGTCCCACCAAACTGCGAACTGTATAAGCTCCCCGACTAAATCCGAATAGATAAACTCGATCGCCTGGACTATAATTCAAGCAGAGAAACCGATAGGCATCTTGAATGTTTTTATCGATGCCCCGCCCAAATAAACCACCTGCAATTCGATCGACTAAATTACCTGTACCGATGCCTTCTCCATAGAAAACTAGATTATCTGGATTATTAGCAATCGCCTGGGTAAGCTTAACAACATTAGTCGGATAAGGACTCATAATCTTCTGCCAAGTACCATCGCTACAGACAATTAATTGCTTCATAATTTTCTACTCTTGCAGATATCGATCGAACTGAATCTGAAGTTGTTGTACAGTTAGTGATTGTGTCCAGTATTCTACCAAAGCATGACCAAAAGCATAGGCATTTTTATTTGGTGCAGCAGAGTTATTTAGTAATAGTGACCACAATGATAATAGATCGAAATCGATGAGTTTAGTTCGGCTATTATTTAATAAAGAATGTAACTCATACGCCATCTGCAATTTGCCGATCACTACAGGCAATTGTTCGACTGGAATCTGTGCGGCTAGTAATTGCGCCAACGCTGGAGTTCCCGTTGTCATCGTCGAGATAAATTCTAATACCGGACTTTTGATCAGTTGCGTCAGTCCCTGAGTAGTCGTCATTTGAAGACTATATCGATCGATAATTTTAGCAGCAGCGACAATTCGCGCATCTAGATTGCTTAAGAATCGAGCCAGCCGAATTTGCTTACTTGGCTCGATCGATTCCAGCAGAGCCAGGGATAATGTATCCATCCCCCAAGCTAGTCTATCGATACTGGGATCGGCATTCACCAGGGGTAAAACTAGATCGCAATATTCAGCCAAAAATTCATTCCGATACGCCGTAGCCTCCCGAATCGCGACTTCCTTCGGGCGCGTGCCGTACTGCCAATCATATGGTGGTGCCCACTCTCGCAATGGCCGGACTCGATCGACTTGAGTTACGATTGTAACGATGGGCAACTCTGGATGCGTACTCTTCAACTCCTGTAAAAAGTCCAGATCCATCTGCAATGCCGGATCTAGTGCAGGCGTAACTAATAACAGCAAATCCGCCGTCGTCGCATATGTCAGCACTTGCTCCCGCAAATCCGCTCGACTAGCCTGCTCATAACCAGGGCTATCCCACAGCGTCAGACTCTCACCGCCAGTTTGCCACTGATAATTTTGGATCTTGTCAGTACTTGGCAGCACATCCACGACGGCTAATTCTGCCTCAAATAATGTATTGATCAAACTACTTTTACCCGCGCCAGTCCGCCCGACTAGCAGAATATCGATCGGTTTCAGCTCGACTTGTGCTGGTGGTTCTGCCGCAGTGAGAATATCGCGGAGAGTCTGAGTATTCGCAGCGGCTGGAATTTTTTCAATAGTTGTCGGCAAAGCTTGAATCTCACCCCCGTATAGAGCCACAGCCTGACGACAGAGGTTCGTCAAGGCGGCTTCGCGAGTCAGTTGACCTAAATTGACCAATAGCTGTCGATTGGCACCGCTGGCAGACTCCTTGGTGGCAAGCTTGGCGATCGCTTTAGCTGGATTAATCACCCACTGTGCCCAGTTCCACACCTTCAGTAGCTTTTGCGCCGATGGTTCGAGCTTTTTGTAGGTGCCGTAAGCTTCATAAGTCTGGGCAATGGTGACTCGATCGAGTGCTGGAGCTAATTTCTGCATCCACTCGTCCATATCATCCGTAGTCCCCCGAATCAATCCATAGGCTTGGGTGACATAGATATTCAGCAGTGGATATTTGACTTCAGGATGATAAATTTTGGCAATGGCAACAATTAATTCCTGGCACCGCGCCCAAAATGTCGCCCAATCTTCCCAAATTGGTCGATCGATCTGGGATTCACTAATCACCTTTTGCAATACCGTCGTCACCTGCTCGGCGGCATCCCCAGCCAGCGGCGTAGCATTTGCCGTAATCGATTCCAGCTCCAAGCTAGCCGCTGCAATTACATCCGCACTTTTAGCGATCGAAGATTTCTGCGTCCACCGAACCAATAACCATCGCCAACCGACTAATGCTAGGGTAAATACGCCCCAAATCCAGTTCAGTCGCCACTCATGGATTTTGACCCCAGCAGCAATCAGGAGAAATGTAACAATGCTTGCGATCGGCGATACGAGAATCGCCCACTGCCAAGGTTTTAGTTTCATGGTGATTTCACTGACAGTGGGATATGTTCAATGTATGACAACATTATCATACTCACAAGTTAAGATTATGAAACAAAAAATTGCGATTACACTTGATCGAGAACTACTATCTTTTATCGATCGACAAGCCAATGGTAATCGTAGTGATTATTTGAACTCGCTGGTTACTCAAGAGCGACGGAAAATTCTCGCAAATGAAATTATTGCTGCTCTTCAAGCGGATAATCAAGATCCAGAATATAAAGCCGAAATTGCCGAATGGGATCGATTAACTGAAGATGGTATAGATGCCTAATCGATCGATGGACAAAGAGTTTGAGGCTTATAGCAATCCTATTTGATTTCCTTGCAGTAACGTCAACCTGTAGGGGCGGTGCTGTCTTGCCGTTTTCTTATGCGGGGGGAACCCCCGCATGAAAACGCCGCCTCACTCGTACTGTTCGCGGTAGCGGAGTGTTTGCGTAAGCAATAGCGTCTGCCTTCGCAGAGCGTAGCCGAAGTATGCCCGCTCTCTAGGGACTTCTCATCTAGGATCTCTATAGCTAAATGTTGGTTTTTTAGATGCAAATTTATTAATTAAAAATTATTAATTATCTAAAATCCATATTTAACCGATATGCTCACAGTATTATCTTTATAAATATTTGCAGTAGGACCGAGGCTGCGGCGGAAGTCGATTTCGGCAGCGTTCCAGCCAACATATAGTGTCGAATTGCCACCTGGATCTAAATCATAGCTCAAGCTGGCACCGAAGGGATTTTTGGAGACATTTCGATCGAATAAACTCACAAATCCACCAATCTTCAACCTGTCGCTAATTTTCCAGCCTGCATTGACGATCGTTTTACTCTCGACTGATTCTGGTAATAGATTACCAATAAATTGGGTGCCACCGATTGACACATCTCCTAGATTAATTGCGAGTCCAGCATTGAGGAAGCTCTGAGCCGAGCGGACTGGTAAGGATTTAATCGTCACTGAGCCATCGACGATATAGCTACCATTGACTCCAACTACGAGATTATTACGGGGGTTGGAGCCGAGATCGATCGATTGATTGACATTGGCGAAAAGTTGACTGTAGTATTCAGGATCGGGATTGAGATAACCAATTCCACCCAGACTGAAACTCAAGCCGCGTGGATTGAGGATTGAGTAGTCGGTGCCGATGTATGCCTTCAGGTTTTGGGTATTTTTTGGCTCAAATCCAGCATTGACAATCGCCCCTGTAAAATATCGCCACAGGGTATTTTCAGTCAGGTTTGTACCTGTATAACTAATATGCGGATAGTAATCGGTGCGTTGACGAATTGTCTCAACATCAACGCGGCTCACATCCCGATTGAATACGGTGACATAGCCCTGCCCATAGGCATTTTGCAAACCGCTGGAATTGAAACCAAAGTTATTGAGATTGACGGCTACAGGTACATTTCCGCCTTCGCCGCCACTCTGAGCGACAACGCGCGGATCTCGCAGGGTAACGTAGCGAAAATCTTTGCCAAATTCACGCTCCACAATGGGGGATAAACCTACCCAGAGGGCTTGATGGCTGGCTCCAGGGGGAATGCGCGGATTGCTGCCCCGACTGGCGGCGTAGCCTGTCCCTGACTGGTACACAGTCAGACTACTATCAGGGATCCGCACGGCATTTGCCGCGCGATAGAGATTGGGATTGACGACGATTTTCGCGCCTGATTCACCTGGGGCAATAGTGGGTTGAAATGCTGGCAGGATTTGCCCCAGAGCATTAACAGCTAAGTTTAACAGTTGATTTCGATCGCCGTTAATATAGTTTAGCGATCGAACCGTCCTCCCCAACGTAGATTCTTTACCGTTTGTCGCAAAATCCTGACTCAGCCGCGTGTAATTAACCGAGATGCCAGTGCTAATTGTTTCCCTTCGTTCCCCAGTCAGCACTGTGGGTGTACCTGCGGGTGGCGACACCAATCCCACAGCGGGCAGATTTAAGTCAATCCCATAGTTCTCACCAGTTGCACCACCTTGAAATCCTGGCTGTCTAATTGCCGCAACAGATGCTGGTGAAATCACATCGCCAAATTGGGAGGTAATTTTTACACCTGTCGGCTGGAGTTTATTGCGATCGATTACGCTATCATCAATCTTAATCCCTGGTAAATAAGTACAAGTTCGCCCTGAACCGTCGAGACAATTTCCATCAAGGCTGATTTGCTGCTGAAATCCCAATAAGGTTTGGGGTTGGGCAACAGCAACCGCAATATCTTGATTTTGAGCGACACTTCGCACACCGCCAACTTCTAGTTGACTATTTACCCGCACGACTCGATCTGTGGTGACGCTTTGAACGTGCTTCGCGCCGATTAATTTATAAACATCAAAACTGAGATCGCTTGTCCGAAAATTACCCGATTCATAGCCGCTATTGACAACTGTTGTTGTCAGGTGCGAAATCTTATTCCCATTCACCACAAATTGAGTCGAAAATGGATCGACGACTTGAGCCTCTAGTTCTTTTGGCGCGATAATAAATCGAGGATCTCGCTGCTGAGGCGGAGTAGGAGTATTGAGAGCTGGAACAGCAGGTGTATTATTCGGGGCAGGAATTAGCTCTTGAGTCAGGATCGAATTGAGCGGAATGATTTGGATAACTGGTAGCAGGGGAGGGATAATAATTGGGGCAACTAAGGGCGCATCAATTACTGTCGGCACTGGAGTTGTAAGCTGTACCGTTGGTGCCTCTCCAGGTAGATCTGGATTTGGAGTTTGCGCTTGAGCCTGATTAGCTAGCAGTAAACACCAAACTGCTGTCGCGATGCCATAATCGGCTAACTGAGATTTAGTGCCAAAATAGGTACGTAAATGTAAATACATAACCATCAATGCTCCTTAAGAGCATTTTTGCTGATGAATTGGGCAAAAAATCTCCACCCCCAGTTGGTTGATTCAGGATTGTCTGGATCGAACAAAGCTAGAGATGGAGATTTCCGATCTGCGGCGGCGTTAATCGCAGCTACTATTTAGGCAAGGCAGGGATGAAATTCAAACCAGCAGAAGTGCCTGTATATTCGTAGCTAGTATCACGCACGTTGTCGCTAGTTACTTTTGAGTCTTTACCACTCCCAGTCGCTAGAGCACTGGATTGGCCATTAGCTTTAACTGTGAGGCTACCATCACTGGTGCTCTTAGCTTCTAAAGCTGCCATTTCGCTGCTGGTATACTTGATGTATTTGCCATCGCGATAGTAGCCCTTTTTGAGCAGATCGATTTGCTCGCTGTATGATGCTTTCAAGAAGTCAGAATTTTTCTGAGCAGCCGCAAATTCGATCGCAGCCTGTTCTTTATACTCATTTTTGTAAGCATACTCAGACTGTCGATTCTTGTTGCTGACATCACTATAGGTGGTGTACTTGAACGTTACTGGCGTGCTGTAACCCTTAGCATATGCCGTAGTGCCAGAGCGATTGCTCTCTGAATTAGCTTTTGCTAGTGTTTCACCAGTTGCTACTGCCGCTGAGAGTTCTTGGACTCCACTACCACCACCGCTAGCAGTTGCACCAGGGTTGATGTTGAAAGTACCACTAGTTGGACCACAGTTGCAGTCTTTGAATTTGATCGATACTGCTGCTGCTGTCGAGCCAGTCGAAACGACAGGTATAGCATTAACCGCAGTTGGGCAAATTGCCGCAGCGGTAGCGATCGCAATTGTGAGTTTAGATGGGAAATTCATAATTTTTAATCTTCCTAAATCTACGGTAAATAATGTATAATCCTGAGAACAAGTTTTATCTGAAATTTAACTCGTCAACAAATCGATCGAGCACAATGAATCAATGAGTTCCAACTCTAGATCGTTTAATCGATCCACGAATTGGCGAGTTGCTTTTGTTTACAGTATGCCAAACTTGCAAGTGCAGCTAGTAAAAGCTGCTCTATGCTTAGAGTAAAGGCGCACCGGACGGACGCTGATTCGATTAATTAATGTGATTAAAGGCGATCGGTTCCGCTGTCAAAAGCTGTTTGTGATTTAGCGAAGCACAGGCTCCGCGATGGCCGAAGGCCGACCAAAGGTCATCGAGAAACTCTATTCATTGATGCTGAGTTCTGATTTAATTATCCACATGACAGATTGCAATTGGTCAGTAAAGATAATTAATCGACTTGGTTGGGGAGTGCTTGTCAAACTTCATTAACTTCATCATACGACTTTGATTTAGCTTTGACCACAACAAGCACAACATTTCAGTAATAATGCTGATCAAAGACAATTCTTTTTAAGCCAAATGACGGGGGTGAATTTACATCTGTTTGTGCAGTAGTATCTTGTCCATCAACATACTTAGATCATTTTCATAGTTGAGCAGTAAACTTTCAGATCCATAGATCCCGTCTCGTTCACGAAGTGTCTCCAGAGGAGAATCGCCCCAGTAACTACGATAAAATCACGATTATGCGGATCGAACAGTTGCAAGCCTTTCTAGCTATTATCGAAACGGGCAGTTTTCAACAGGCGGCGCGAACCTGTAGCTGCACCCAGTCTACGATCAGTCGTCAAATTCAGTCTTTAGAAGAAGATTTGGGTATTCTCCTGTTTCATCGTCACCACCAAGCGAAACTAACCATCGGTGGCGAACGACTAGTCCCCCACGCCCGCAAAATCTGTCAGGAATGGAAACTAGCCCATCAGTCGATCGCGAGTCTCCTCGCAGGCAAGCAGCCAGAACTCTGTGTTGCCGCCATTCATTCCGTTTGCGCTTACTTATTGCCACCGATTCTACAGCAGTTTTGCGATCGACATCCCCAGATCCAGCTCCGAGTTACTGCATTGGGCAGCGATCGATCGCTCAAAGTCCTCAAAGATGGCTTAGTCGATATTGCGATCGTGATGGACAATCGGATGTTTACCGCCAGTCCCGACATGGTAGTCCAACCGCTCTACCAAGAACCGATCGAGATCCTGATCTCCGCCCAACATCCCCTCGCCAAATATACCCTTATCCCCTGGGCCGAACTAGTCAAATATCCTCAAGTCGTATTCAAAGACGGCTACGGAATGCAGCGACTAGTCCAAGAACAATTTACCAAGCTAGGTACCAAACTCCAGTCAATGCTAGAATTGAATACGCTTGATGCCTTTCGCGGCGTAGTCAGACAAGGCGAACTAATCGCCCTCCTCCCCAAATCAGCCCTGCTAGATATTCACAGCGATCCAACCTTGGCAGTCAGATCGATCGAACCCACCCCCCACACCGGAGTAAACCTCTCCCGCCAAGTCGTCCTCGTCACCACCAGCGACAGACTCCAAATTCCCCCAATTCAGTACTTCTGGGATCTAGTCACAAAACAGTTAATGATGGAAAACCAAAATCTGTAGGGGTGCCCCTCGTGGGTACCCTAAATCTACACTAAGCAATAGTATGTTTCAACTGGTGCAAGATGTGAGTCTACCCTTTTCTCCTCTTTCCCTAACCCCTAAAGCCTAACCCCTAAAAAATGAGCGATCGATTTCGGAAATTCGTCCAAATAATTGGCAGTGGCCCTCATACAGGCAAAAGTCTCACCAGAGAAGAAGCAGCAGAAGCAATGAAACTGATGCTAGTCCAATCAGCCACCCCCGCCCAAATTGGTGCATTTCTGATCGCTCATCGAATTAAACGTCCTACAGGTGCTGAACTCGCGGGGATGCTCGACACCTATGCCCAACTCGGGCCACAACTCCAACCCGTTGCTAACCACACTCGATCGCCAGTCATTTTTGGAGTAGCTTATGATGGCAGGTCTCGCACCGCTCCAATTTCACCGATTGTCTCCCTAATTATTACTGCGGCGGGGATTCCGACGATCCTGCATGGCGCAGAGCGAATGCCGACCAAATATGGCATTCCCCTGATCGATATCTGGCAAGGATTGGGCGTAGATTGGGTGGGAGTTGAACTCGATCGAGTCCAATCGATCTTCGCAGACACAGGCTTAGGATTCATCTACACCCCGACTCTGTTTCCCCTCGCCGCCGGACTCACCCCCTACCGCGATCAGATCGGCAAACGCCCGCCACTTGCAACCCTAGAGCTAATGTGGTGTCCCTACGCTGGCGATGCTCACCTGATTTTTGGCTACGTTCATCCACCCACCGAACAGATGGCACTAGTCGCCGCCACCCTGCGCGATACACCCCACAAAATCACCACCGTCAAAGGTTTAGAAGGAAGTGTAGACTTGCCACGCGATCGAACCGTAATCGTCGGTGTGCATCAGTCTGGGCAAGAGTTAGAGCGAATTTTCCTGCATCACTACGACTATGGATTGAGCAACATCAATCCTACTCTTTCAACCACCCCTGAATTAATGGCAGATTTAGCTACCGTAATGCGGGGCGAACCTTCCGAGCTGTTAAATTCGGTGCTGTGGAATGCGGGATTTTATCTCTGGCACTGTGGCGGAGCCAGTGATATGGCGGCGGGAATGAAGTTGGCGGAAGAATTATTAGTTAGTGGTGCTGTGAGTGGGCAGTTAGAGAAAGTTAGAAAGTGTCTGAACTGTGATTAAGATGATTTGATGATGGACTTTGATTTAGTTGCCGGGCGGAAATCTTAGTCTATCTATTTTTCACCAGATTTACGATCGAAAGTCGAACCCAGGGGTGTACCTGTTTAAAAATCAAAATGTTCTTATGTGAACATTTTGTTCGAGGATAGCTCTGCGAATATATTCAGATCTTTAGCTATATTGGCTTGTACCGGATCTGCGATCAAACTAATGATAAAGTTGACCAAAAAATCAAATTAGGCGTGTTATTGTCGATCGCAAAAAACACAGAAATAATAGCACCAGCTTTGAGCAACAATTCGATCGAATCACATCTCACACAAAGCAGCAATTCCAAATTCAAACTTATTAGGGCAAACGCATACGTTTATTAACACAGGGTAGATCTGTAGGTTGGGTTGCGCTCAAGCAAAACCCAACATCACTACACAAACAATCTAGAAATGTTGGGCTTCATTCTTCAACCCAGCCTACAACCTACAATTAATCCATTCATTCAATGATTACTTGCTCCGCACCTGCACCGCCCTCAAATGAATTCTGTTCGCGTAGCGTCACGAAGTGAAGAGAACTGCCTGATTGTACTCAGATCTGTAGGTTGGGTTGCGAGGAGCAAAACCCAACAGTACCGCACCAACAACTTGGAAATGTTGGGTTGTTTCCTTCGGAAAGGCTACGCCAACAGTCTTCAACCCAACCTACAATCTAGAAAAGACAGAAAGTTACGATTTCCTTAAACGCCTTAATGTAACACAAGATAGGGTATAAAAGAAAGTACAAAGTATACCAAGCAAGTTTTTTTGCGCCATCACTTAATTTTAGCCAAACTATCTAGATCGCCCTCATGACCCAAACAGACACCAACAGCCCACTGGAGATTATCTTCGTCCCCGCCCGTACCAATCCCCCACTAGGCACGATCGTCATCCTGCATGGCTGGGGTGCCAACAACCAAGATCTCGGCGATCTCGTTCCCTACTTCAACCTCCCTGAATATCAATTCCTGTTTCCCAACGGCACCTTCGACCACGAATTTAGCGATACTGGTAAAATGTGGTACTCATTCACAGGAGCGGGACAATTTACAGAGCGAAGCATCACTCAACTCGCCACTAGCAAAGAGATTCTCACCGACTGGATCCAATCCCTACCAGATAGCACTGGTATTCCACTCGATCGAACCTGGATTGCGGGATTCTCTCAAGGCGGCGCGATGACGCTAGAGATCGGGCTGGATTTACCTGTAGCGGGGCTAATCGTGATGAGTGGTTATTTGCATAGCAACCGCTCGAAACCCGCTCAAAACACACCACCAGTCCTGATCGTACACGGTACCCAAGATGATGTAGTGTCGATCGAATCAGCCCGTCAGAGTCAGCAACAAATGACAGAGTGGGGCGTTGACGTACAGTATCAGGAATTTAGAATGGGACATTCGATCGTCCCTGAAGTTTTGGATGTGGTTAGAAATTTTGTGACTAAGGATTAGAAAATATAAATAATTTTGTTAATATTGGCTCTATTGCTGGGTAATAATAACTTATAAGGCTAAGATAATATACGGCTAAATATTGATCCAAATTGAGAGGAGGTTTGACCTATGGCTACGATCGAAATGTCTCAGCGGAATGCTATCCCCAATTTGACCACAGAGGAAGTAGAAGAACTAGCTCTCCGCCTAGAAAGTGATGACTATGGCAATCCCTTCGACGGACTCAAGGACTGGCATTTTCTGCGGGCGATCGCTTTTCAGCGTCCAGATTTAGTCGAGCCATATATTCATCTGTTGGATCTCGAAGCTTACGACGAAGCTTGAATTGTCTGAACTATGATTTAAAGATGATTAAATGATGGACTATGATGAGCTGCTAGTTTGAGTTGTAGGGTGTGTTACTGCGGAGCATAACGCACCTAAACAGCTTTGAGTATATCTATCGGTTGGGTTGAAGAATAAAACCCAACACACTTAGGTTACAGGTCACAAGCAAATCACTGTAAAGTTTTCATGTATATAGACCGTCATCGATATAGATCGAAACAGACAAATCAAATTCATGCGAGTCTTAATTGGAATTGGTGGTGGGATTGCAGCGTATAAAGTCTGTGAAATAATTTCTAGCTTATTTAAAGCCGGAATCGAAGTCAAAGTCATCCTCACATCTGGTGGTGAACAATTCATTACACCCCTCACCGTCGCTACTCTATCCAGACATCCAGCATATACCGATCGAGACTTCTGGCAACCCATCCACCATCGCCCCCTGCACATCGAATTGGGGGAATGGGCAGACTTAATCTTAATTGCGCCCCTGACAGCTAATACCCTGGCAAAATTAGCCTACGGATTGGCGGATAATTTATTAACTAATACTATTCTGGCTTCTACCTGTCCAGTATTACTCGCCCCTGCCATGAACACCGAAATGTGGGAGCAGGTATCAGTGCGGCGCAACTGGCAGTTATTGTGTGAGGATTCGCGCTATCATGCGGCTGGTCCTGGGACTGGACTATTGGCTTGCGATCGAGTCGGCACAGGTAGAATGTCCGAGCCAGAGGTCATCTTGCCCTACATTCACTCGCTGCTGCATACCCACGGCAAGCTCGACTTACTGGGTAAACGGGTGCTAATTAGTGCTGGTGGAACGCGAGAATTTTTTGATCCGGTGCGATTTATTGGTAATCCCTCAACGGGTAAGATGGGACTAGCACTTGCACAAGCAGCAGTGCATCGAGGGGCAATTGTCACGCTGGTTCACAGTACTTTGCCTAACACCGAAATTGATGGCAGGATCAATAAAATATCTGTAGTCAATAGTGAGCAAATGCAGGCGCAGATGCTAGCGCAGCTTCCTGATGCAGATTTGATCGTCATGACAGCGGCAGTTGCCGATGTGAAGCCAGCCGATTATAGTGATCAGAAATTACCCAAGAAACTGCTACCAACTGAGTTGAAACTAGCTCCGGTAAATGATATAATTTCAGAGATTAGCAAGCGAAAACAACCTCATCAGCAATTGATTGGATTTGCCGCTCAGACTGGTGATATTATCACTCCAGCACTGGAGAAACTAGCGCGAAAAAAACTGGATGCGATTGTGACTAATCCTGTAGATATGCCAGACAGTGGCTTTGGTAGCGATCGCAATCAAGCAATAATTCTCAAAAAGAATGGCGATCGCATCAATGTTTTGCCATGTTCTAAGCTAGCGATGGCACATCAAATTTTAGATAACATTTAATCGATCTTTTTACCGCTTTTCAAATAACTAAAAATAGATAGTATTTAGCAAAAGGCTATGCCAGATCCATCACTTCAAGCAATATTTGATAGGTTATCTAGAGATCTAGCTAGAGATACGCTGATTCAAACTACCACCGATGAACTCAGAAAGAAACTTAATGCCGATCGAGTGGTTTTATATTATTTCTATTATGAATGGTCGGGACGAGTTACGTTTGAGTCATTGAGTGACCCCAAATTTTCGATTTTAGGAGCAAGTGGTCCCGACGAATGTTTCAATGGTGAATATGCCAAGCTCTACGAGGATGGTCGAATTCGGGCTATTCCTGACATCGAATCCGAACCAATTCAGCCCTGTCATCGCGATTTGCTCAGGGAATTAGATGTCAAAGCTAATCTAGTTGTACCAGTGCTGATCGATCGAGGATTGTGGGGACTATTAGTAGCTCATCAGTGTCAATCTACCTACCCTTGGAGTATCGTCGAAATCACTGCCATGCAAGCAGGTGCCAAGCAGCTAGCCGTAAGTGAAAGTATTAGGAACAGCTAGGAGGTTTTATGACAGTTGCTCAGTCTAGAGATAGTTTGCCGCCGTCTGGATTTATCACTCCCGCACAGTTTGAGCAGTTGTGCCAAAATAATCCAGATATCAGGCTGGAATTAACAGCTACCGGAGAATTAGTGACGATGGCACCAGCAGGGTGGGAAAGTTCCAAGCAAAATGGTAATTTGTTTGTTAAAGTCTGGCTCTGGAACGATCGCACAAAGTTAGGTGAAGTATTCGATTCTTCTGGTAGCTTTACATTACCAAATGGGGCAATTAAATCACCCGATGTCACCTGGATCTCTCGATCGAAACTAGAAAGTTTTTCAACTAAAGTAGCCTTTCCGCTGGTAGTACCTGACTTTGTGATTGAGTTGAGATCTAAAAGTGATAGGCTAAATACCCTCCAGGAAAAGATGTTGGAGTATAGAGACAATGGTGCCTTGCTGGGGATATTAATTAATCCTCAAGATCGTCAAGTCGAAGTTTATCGATTGGGACAAGAGGTGCAAATTTTTCAGTCACCAGCCGAGATCGACTGTGGAGAAATATTGCCTGAATTTAAGTTAGACCTCACAAACATTTTCAGCGAGATCTCTGATTAGCAAGAGTCTGGAATTGAGATAGAGATCTAGCTCTTGAGCTTCTTGGGCAGTCAGGATAATCTGATCCTTGACTTTTTGCATGATTGCCTGGGATAAATCGAGGTCGGGAAGCGAAAGCAGCATTGAATAGCTGATCTCTGACACTGCCTTCCAACACGACCGGAGTAGAGCGGGACTAATCATAATATTTTGATAATGGCTTTCCAGAGAAAACTTAATCTTTTCTTTATATTACCCGCTTTTCTCCCAAATGAACATCAGCCCTGAAGTTGCTGGATCATTGATGAGCATTAAGTTACAAGTATAAATACTTAGCCCAAGTTGCTACCTACAACCTCAGCGGTTAGAAACCGCTGCTTGTGGTGCAAATTCCGCCTGCGCGGACTGAATTTCTTAGTCCGCGCAGGCGGACTTTGCAACATTAGCCACAATAAAGATAGCAACTTGGTTTACTCATGCGGATGCTTTGATCGACAGCATCACCCAATGCCTACTTCTGATAGGCTGTCATCGGTTCCTTGATCAGCCGAATATACAGGTGGCGGAAGGTAGACTTGATCACCCGTGGCAGGGCAAAATCGATCGGCATTAGAGCTTCAGGCAGTTTCCAATCACTACAGCTCAGATCTGCTGGACGCATCAAGGGAAATTCGATCGAGTCTAGCTCAGGAGCTAATCCCAATCTTTTAGCGGCTGCGGCGGTAGGAACCAGATGCTCCTCCACGTTCAGCACTGCTAGCATCGCCACATCTAGGGCAAATACATCCGTAGCGGCACCCAGCACGCCGAGCAAGCGAGGTTCGCCACCGCTGGGACCATTGCCCTCGTGACCGATGATGCCGTCGATGATGGTCAGATTTGGGCTGATGGCGCGGGCGGTTTCTACCAGCATTTCGCCAAAGCGTTCGGCACTTTTACCTGCTTCCATATGCCACCAGGCTTTCATCTTGCCAGGGACGCAGCCGAACAGATTTTTCACCCCCAGAGTCATAGTCAACTGCATGTGGGACTTGACTTTGGGGAGATTAATTACGACATCAGCTTCGATCGCTTCTTTACTCAGCAACAGGTGATTAAACTCAGTACTGGCTGTCTCATAGCGTTTGCCATGAAACTCGACGACAGGGAGATCTAGTTCTGTCATCATCGGCAAGTAACCATTGGATTTTGCTACTCCCAGCGCACTGCCAAAGGCTGGACTGTCGCCAAAAAACGGCTTACCACCAGCTTCAATCACCAGCTCGGCGACGCATCGAACTAATTCTGGACGAGTTACGCATTCTTTGGTCGGACGCGCTCCAGTCAACAGGTTGGGCTTGAGCAAAACTCGGTCGCCTGGTTTGACAAAAGCACTAATCCCACCCAATGGGGCGAGGACTGATTCGATCGATTCCCGCAGTGCGGCGGTTTCGTAAGAAGTAGCGCGGATGAGGCTGACAGTTGGAGACATAGAGGGACTGGGGGACTGGGGGACTGGGAGACTGGGGGACTGGGGGACTGGGAGACTGGGGGACTGGGAGACTGGGGGACTGGGAGACCTGCTATTAAAAGATAACTTAACCATCCACCATTCACCATTCACCATTCACCATTCAACATCCACTATCCACCATCCCAAGTAAATAATAGTGAAGCTATTGGCTCCAAAAGCTGATTCAGTAGCTACTTAGTTAGTTTTTTCTGCAATAATGAGGATCGACAAACCCCGATCTGATTGTCCTGACTCAGCCTAATATACATGACATGAGGGTCTCCGCCCAACCCTGCCACCGAAACATCAATACTGCGGTTCTAGTTGAGCACCTTTTTCAGCAAGAAGGATAAATAGTGAGCAATCAACAATCAGTTTTAACCGAGTTACTGCGGCAGATGCCTCAATTGCGATCGCATTTGTACTTTAAGTCTTCTCTGACGGCACTGTCCCATGCGATGGAAGATCGGGTGCTGGCTGGTACGGATCGACCATTACTGATTGCGAGTTTTCAGCAGGAAAAGTTTTATCGGCAGGAAGCGCATCGCTATCGGCGATTGGGGGAGATTAGCGATCAGGTATATGTGGTTGCAGCACCCGATACTAAATTTAGTGAACTGGTAAATGAGTATGAGCTAGTACCCTTTGAGTCCGATGATGCCCTGGGAAGCGAGTGGCATTTGATCGCCATTGGTGCTCAGTCAGCGGCTTGTCTGGTGTGTCGGGAAAAAGTTGGTACGCCATCGGATGTATCAGTGCTGCCGGAAATCGACCCCTCCAGACGGTTTGAGGGGATTTGGACATTCGATCGACAGGTGACTATTGCCGCTGCTCATATCTTACTCGATCGCATCCAGGGCTATCGACCAGAACTAGCCGCTAAAATCGCCCAGGCGAAGCAAGAATACCTGGTTGCTGTTCCTTGTATTCCTCACGACCATTCCGGCAGTGCTGATGCCTTTGTGCAGCGGCTGGTGACATATCTCCAGGCGCGGCAATATAAGTTGCTCAAGGCTTACAAATCGATCGAAGAAAAAGAAGAGCGGGAACGTCTGGTTAATTCCATTACAGGTGCGATCCGGCGTTCGCTCAATTCGGCTGATATCCTGCATGTAGCGGCACTGGAGCTAGGTAAAGCAACTAAAGTTAGTCGCTGCGCGATCTATCAATATCGCCCAGATGAGCGTACCACGACAATCGCCCATGAATATCTAGTCGATCGCCAAGCCACTTCTCTCATCGGCAAATCTTGGAGTCTGGCTGACAATCCGATTTTTAAAGCAGTCGTCAAAACCCACGAATCTACTGCTCTTGCCGAAGTAAGTATTACCAAAACCTGGCAACGGCATCTGGATAAACTTGGCATCACTGACTGGCTAATTGTGCCAGTACTCCATCAAGATCGGATTCTGGGGATGATCGAACTCCACCAGCATCAACTCTCGCCCTTGCCCTGGTCGGATGATACGATTAGCCTAGTTGAAGCGATCGCGACTCAGATCGGTAGTACTCTAATTCAAGCCGAATCCTATACCAATTTAGAATACCTTAACGAGCAGCTCGAAGCACTCGATCGCACCCGCGCCAATTTAGTCGCCATTACGGGACACGAACTCAGGACACCCCTATCCACGATCCAAGTCTGCCTGGAAAGTCTGGCAACAGAACCAGACATGTCCCCCGAACTCCGCCAAGTGATGCTCAATACCGCCCTCGGTGATGCCGAACGGATGCGGAAACTCGTGCAAGACTTTCTCACCCTCTCCCAGCTCGAAAGTGGGCGGATCCAGTGGCATCCTGAACCCCTCTCCCTTGAAGAATGTATCGATCTGGCTCTAAGTGGCTTGAATAGCCGTCGTTACGATCGAGATTTACCCAAAATCATCGTGAATATACCCGCGAATCTCCCCTTTGTTCGTGCCGACGGGGAATGGCTAGTCGAAGTCCTCACCAAACTCCTCGATAATGCCTGTAAATTCACCACAGGGCAAGATCGGATCGGCATTGAAGCCTACAATGTCGAATCAATGCTCGAAGTCGTCGTCGCCGACACCGGACGCGGCATCGCCCCCGAATTGTTACAAAAAGTATTTGAACGTTTCTACCAAGCCGAAGGCTCTCTCCGCCGCACCGCTGGCGGCACTGGATTGGGACTCGCAATCTGTCGCCAAATTGTCAATGGCTGGGGCGGAGAGATTTGGGCAGAGTCTGCTGGGAAGGATAGTGGGAGTCGGTTTCACTTTACGGTGCCAGCGATTTAGGGGTGGGAGTGTGGATGGGTGGATGGGTGGATGGGTGGGGGGGAAGCATGCCACCCAAACCCCCCCCCCCCCCCACCCCCCAACCCCCAAAAAAAACCCCCCCCCCAAAAAAGAGGGTATAAAAAAAAAA
>JANNDL010000004.1:0-7416 GCA_031387665.1 Chamaesiphon sp. OTE_75_metabat_95
TCTGCGAAGGCAGACGCTATTGCTTACGCAAACACTCCGCTACCGCGAACAGTACGAGTGAGGCGGCGTTTTCATGCGGGGGTTCCCCCCGCATAAGAAAACGGCAAGACAGCACCGCCCCTACAGGTTAACGTTACTGCACGGAACTCAAATAGATATGTAGGTTGGGTTGAAGAATAAAACCCAACACACTCAGCTCACTATCAAAATTTAGGCTGATTAACCTTTCCAATTTGCCCAATCTTGAGGCTTGAGGAAGACATTGTAGAGTTCGGCTTCGGGTGAATTTGGTTCGGGTTGGTAGCCGTATTCCCAGCGAACTAGGGGTGGAAGGGACATCAGGATTGATTCGGTGCGTCCATTGGTTTGAAGACCGAAAATGGTGCCTCGATCGTAGACTAGATTAAACTCGACATAGCGTCCGCGTCTATATAACTGAAAATTCCGCTGATGTTCGCCATACTCAGTATCGCGACGGCGTTCTACAATCGGCACATATGCAGGTAGGAAGCTATTAGCGCAGTCTTGAGTGATGGCAAATAATTCCGCCCAGGTACGGGGAGCCGGAACACCAATCTTGTCGCTGTATTCAGCCGCAGGGCCTTGGGGGTCAGGGCCACGATATAATGCTCCTTGACCATCTTGATAGTCAAAGAAGATTCCGCCTACGCCACGAGTCTCATTGCGGTGTTTGAGGTAAAAATACTCGTCGCACCAGAGCTTGAAAGTTGGGTACAAATCAGAACCATGCTTATCGCAAGCTCCCTTGAGCGTATTGTGAAGGTGACTGGCATCTTCGGCAAATGGATAGTAGGGAGTCAGATCCAAACCACCGCCAAACCACCACACAGGGCCAGCTTCAAAGTAACGATAGTTGAGGTGGACGGTGGGAATATAGGGATTGCGCGGATGCAGCACCATCGAGGTACCCGTCGCAAACCACCGATGTCCAGCAGCATCGGGACGCTGGCTCAAAATCGAGGGTGGTAAATGATCGCCCCAAACTTCTGAGAAATTTACACCACCCTGCTCAAATACATTACCTTCTTTCATCACCCGCGATCGACCACCACCGCCTTCGGGACGATCCCAGCTTTCTTCTTGAAACTTACCACCGCCATCCACTGCTTCCAAGCCTTTGCAGATACTATCCTGGAATTCCCGCATGAACTGAGTCATCCGACTTTTCGCATCAGCAGGGGGAAGAAACTTGGTGTCGGTGGAGAAGGCTGTCATATCAAAGATACGTGATTAAATTCAAGCTTGCGTGATTACTTAGCAACCTAGCATATTCAGGCGATCGAGCCTTAGTGATTGTTACGGGAAATATACAAATTAGGCGTTAGGCTCTGGGTTTTGAGCTTTAGGATGCAACTTAAAATCAGGAATCACCTGAATTAGCCCAGTTTGGAATGCCGCATCGTAGGTGATAACGGGAAAGTTTTCGATGAGATAATTTACTCCCATGCTTGGAGTTCCTCTTCTGATAGTGGCTCGAAAAAATCATCTCCCAGTGTTCCTGTCAGTAACCCAGGTATACGTGGTTGTATTTTTTCTTGTCCTAGTCCCAAGCGGAAATAGTGAATCAAATCGTAAATTTCTGCGAGTTTATCTTCGGGGATGTCTTGCAGTTCTTGGTATATTTTTTGGATAATCATTTGCTTATTTTACAACAGATATTATCTCATTTTCTAATTATTGGTACACGGTAACCGGAACTCGTTTAAACGCTGGTGTACCCGATCGAGTGTCCACTTTAGCTGTAAAAATAACATTAACCTCAGGATAGAACATCATCGCTGCACCACGTCGAATCTTGCCATAAATTACTTCTACCTGTTCCAGCTTTCCAGCATCACCCTGGACTGTGACTAGATCGTGTTCCTCAATTTCTACTGAGCGAGCATCTTCAGCATTTAGCAAAATACAGTTGCGATGGGGCATTCCGCGATATTTATCATTGTGAGGATTGAGTGGACGACCTAAAAGCTGCTCTAGGGCTGCTTTAATCTGCTCTTTGAGGTGAACTGTTACACCCATCGAACCGAAGCCCTGAACGTTGGAATGTCCCCGAATCGGCATCATTCCCGCACCTGGTTTCCCCGCATTGCCAGTCAGGAGGGCAGTATTGGCGATGCTGAGGATATTGTCTACGCCATTAGTCTGTTGGGTGACTCCCATCGCCCAGGCAAATACCACCTTGCTAGATCTGGTGATGATCTCTGCTGCTGCCAGGATTTCCGATCGCATAATCCCACAAGTAGTGGTAATATCTGCCCATTCTGTCTGATTAGCTCGGTCGCTTGGGAGTCAAGCTGTTGGAGTTCGGTAATAGTTCGATCGTTAAATACCTGTGGTAGGATTGCTGGTTGCAGTTCACTAGCGATCGCTTCGACACTTTTAGCACAACGCTGGAGAATTTCGCCGTCCTCATTGACAAATCCGCCCTGCTGTCCGCCAGTCCCCCAAGCACAGGCGAGACAAGCACTTTTGTGCAGGAGTGTTTGCCACAATTTTGCACCTTCAGGAGCAATAGTATGTTCTGCACTGTATGAAACTCTTAAAGAATTTGATGAAGTCGAATGAATTTTCTTGATTATTCAACAACAGCATGAATATTAGACTGCTAGATTAGCGCAGAAACCCGACTTTTTGGAAAAGTCGGGTTTCTAGACATCACGAGAAGACTAGACTTATTTGAACCGTACAAGAAATGAAAACACAAACAATCAACACGATCGATATTGGAAATATTGCCATTAACGTAGTTAGAAAGAATATCAAAAATGTCCACCTCAGTGTCTATCCTCCAATGGGTAACGTCCGAATTTCCGCACCTCTGCGGATGAACCTCGACACCATTCGCGTCTTCGCTATTTCCAAACTAGATTGGATCAGACACCAGCAGCAAAAACTCCAAAACCAAGTACGAGAAGCACCTCGTGAATATATCGAACGCGCAAGCGCACCCCAAGGTGGTCGAGAAAGCCACTATCTTTGGGGCAAACGTTACCTGCTTAACCTGATTGAAATCGACGCACCAGCACACTTAGAGCTTCAACACGATTCGATCATTCTCCACGTTCGTCCAGGCGTAACCATCGATCGCAAACGTGCCCTTGTGGATGAATTTTATCGCCATCAAATCGAGGCAGCGATTCCACCATTAATTGATAAATGGGAGCGACTGATGGGTTTACAGGTAAATAGTTTCACTGTCAGGAAAATGAAAACAAAATGGGGAAGCTGTACCCCATCTCTAAAAACAATTCGATTCAATTTAGAACTAGCCAAGAAACCAGCAGAATGTCTGGAATACGTTGTCGTTCACGAGATGGTTCATCTGTTAGAACCCAGCCACAACAAACGCTTTGTCGCTTTTATGAATTCTTTTATGCCCAAATGGAGATTTTATCAAGCCGAACTCAATCGATTACCGATTTAGACAGGAAAGAGACAGGTAAATTTCGAGGCAGTTGATAATGGGAGAGGAGAGGAATATTTGCAACAGTTGCTCAGTAGCGCACGCGATTCCCCGCTAAGATGCCTATGGTATGTCAAAATTTTGACTGAGCCAGAATCGATCAAAATATATAAATAACTATGTTAAATTCAAGTGCTGTTTTGGAAGTCCTCAGACCAGTCCAAGATCCAGAGCTGCAAAAGAGTCTGGTAGAACTGAATATGATCCGCAACATCCAAGTAGATGGCGGCTTAGTGAAATTTACAGTTGTATTGACAACTCCAGCTTGTCCCCTGCGGGAATTTATTGTCGATGAGTGCAAACAGGCAGTTAAAACCCTCCCAGGCGTGACCGATGTGGAAGTTGAAGTTACTGCCGAAATTCCTGCACAAAAGGGGTTGCCCGACCGCCAAGGCATCGATCGAGTCAAGAATATCATCGCCATCTCCAGTGGCAAAGGTGGCGTGGGCAAAAGCACCGTAGCCGCAAATGTAGCCGTTGCCCTTGCTCAGTTGGGTGCAAAAGTTGGGTTGCTCGATGCCGATATCTACGGTCCTAATGCACCGCTGATGTTCGGTTTGAGCGATATTCGATTGGTACCGACCGCAGATGGTAGCTTGGAGCCTGCCTTCAATCACGGCGTGAAAGTAGTATCAATGGCATTTTTGATCGATCGAGATCAGCCTGTGATCTGGCGGGGACCAATGTTAAACGGGATCATCCGGCAATTCCTGTATCAAGTTAATTGGGGTGAACTAGATTACCTAATCGTCGATCTCCCACCTGGAACTGGTGACGCGCAGCTCACCCTCGCCCAAGCTGTCCCAATGGCGGGAGCCGTCATCGTTACCACCCCTCAAACCGTCGCTCTCGCTGATGCCCGCAAAGGATTGCGGATGTTTGAGAAATTCACTAAAGTGTTGGGCATAGTCGAAAACATGAGTTATTTTATTCCTCCAGACATGCCAGACAAGCAATACGACATCTTCGGCTCTGACGGTGGTGATAAATTTGCTACAGAAGTTGGGGTACCCTTATTAGGTAGAATTCCCCTGGAAATTCCCGTCCGCACAGGCGGCGACAACGGTATCCCGATCGTACTAGGCAACCCAGAATCAGCTTCTGCTCAAGCTTTGGTCAGCATTGCTAAATTGATCGCAGGCAAAGTATCAATGGTAGCTTTGGGGTAGTTGATAGTTGATAGCGTGGGCATCTCCCAGTCTCCCAGTCTCCCAATCCCCCAGTCCCATCTCCCCGTTCCTCTCTCCCACACCCAAAAGATGCAGCGCAACTCATCCCGCAGATCCCCTTGGCAAGATCTATTCATCCATTGGCAGCAACTGGACTGGCTGCTGATGCTGCTGGTTATTGGTTTGACCTTTTTTGGTGGTGTGATGATTCGTAGTGCCGAGCTGAGTCAGGCGGTGACTGACTGGACACAGCACTGGATTTTTGGGGGGATCGGGCTGGTGATTGTGCTGGGAATGGCACGGATCCCGTATACTAATCTGCTGCGTTGGCACTGGGTGACATATGGTGCAACGAATGGATTGTTACTGGCGGTAATTGCCCTTGGGAATAGCGCGAAAGGAGCGCAGCGGTGGATTAGCATTGCGGGAATCCAGGTGCAGCCGTCAGAGTTTGCCAAAGTGGGGCTGATTATCACTTTGGCAGCAATTTTGCACCGTCGTCCCGCCAACACTTTACCGACATTTTTGCGTGCGCTGGCGATCTCGCTCCCGCCCTGGCTGCTGGTATTTCGACAGCCAGATCTAGGCACATCACTAGTGTTTGGGGCGATTGCCCTGGGGATGCTGTACTGGGCAAATGCCAATCCTGGCTGGCTATTGCTGCTAGTATCGCCCCTAGCTGCGGCGATTCTTCACAGCGTCAGTATCCCCATCTGGGTCGTTTGGGTTGTGTTGGCGGGGATTGTCGCTTGGCTGACGATGCCACTTCGCTGGGTGAGTGCGATCATCACAATTGGCGTTAATCTGAGTGCAGGATTCTTGGGGGAAGTGATTTGGGGAATTCTGAAGGAATATCAGCGTAAACGACTGATCGTTTTTCTCAATCCTGAAGCAGATCAACTAGGAGCTGGCTATCACCTGATTCAGTCGCGGATTGCTATCGGCGCGGGCGAACTGTGGGGACAGGGACTAAATCAAGGTACTCAAACCCAGCTCAATTTTATCCCTGAACAGCATACTGATTTTATCTTTTCTTCGATCGGGGAAGAGTTTGGATTCGTCGGCGGGGTCTGTCTATTACTGACTTTTTTCATCCTCTGTTGGCGATTGCTGAAGATTGCCCGCGAAGCTCCCGACAACTTTGGTTCACTGCTGGCGATTGGAATCCTATCGATGATTAGTTTTCAGGTGATCGTCAATATCAGCATGACGATCGGGGTTGCGCCTGTCACGGGTATTCCGCTACCCTGGATCAGCTATGGTCGATCGGCATTGATTACCAACTTTGTTGCGATCGGCCTGGTAGAATCTGTTGCTAATTATCGCCGGAGGTTTAGCTGATTGGTGAATGGTGGATAGTGAATAGTGAATAGTGAATAAATTATTGTTAGTCTCCCAGTCCCCCACCACCGACTACTAAGCGAGATTCAACGAATTTACAGGCACGTCATTCCAATCAGAGACTGTTCGCAAACTGGCAACCCAGCCGAGCTGTTGTTGTTCGGGGGTGAGATGCTTTTTGAAGGATTCATGACATTCTCTGGCTAGTTCTTCGCTGCGAGTTGCGATGCAGGCGTGCATCAGATTGCCAGGATCCAGTAGTTCATTTACCCAGATTGTCAGCATCAATTTTTCATTCCTGCCTTGTATTGCTGTCTAGATTTTAGTCACTTTCCGCCATGGCCGCAATCTCTGCCAGTGTTGCGGCGGTCATCCGACAGGTTTTCCAGTCGGGGAGGATAGTTGCACCAAGGCTCTGATAGAACTCGATCGCAGGCTGATTCCAGTCCAGCACCGACCATTCCAAGCGTCCACAACCCCGATCGAAAGCAATTTTGGCAACAGCTATCATTAACGCTTTCCCAATCCCTTGACGGCGATATTCAGGCAGTACGAAGACATCTTCGAGATGGAGTCCTGGCTGGGTGAGAAAGGTAGAGTAGGTATGGAAGAATAGTCCGAATCCAACTATTTTGGTGTCTAATTCTGCCACAATCGACTCAGCGTAAGGTTTAGTTCCAAATAGATGCGATCGCAATAAATCACTACTGCCAGTTACCTGTTCAGTCAGCTGTTCATACTTAGCTAAACCCAAAATTAATTCAAAAATGGTATCGATATCTTCTGGTTGAGCGGGGCGGATTTTTAGCATTATTAAGATTTAATTATACGATCGATATTTCTAAAAAGAGATCAAATCAGAAATAGTTACGATTCTGAGCTTTTCTAGTTCTTGTAACCTTTGTTGAGTGGTGGAAAATAATTGATAATATTCGACTTTTTTGGTTAAATCTTCTGGCTCTTTACTTTGCAATTTATTCAAATAATATTTGCGCTGCTGTTCACAGGCAAATTTTTCTAGACAGGCGATCGCAGCGCGTAGAACTAATGGCGATCGCTGAATTTCTTCAGCAGTATGTTCGTCTAAATTAAATAAGTGTTCGACTTGATTACCTCTAGCTCTATTCTCAGACATTGTATCTTGTAATTTAGCAATCAATCGATCGTCTAAATAATCAATGTTTTCACCAGAGGAAGATCGATTGATAATTTCCTGCCACAAGAAGTCGTGATGGGGTAGTGTGAATTTCAAATTAGCAGAATCTAGCTCATCAATAATTGTCAAGCGGTGAGCAGGGTAATGCAGGTAAATCCGCAGCAATAAACTCTCAGCTTGTTCGATCAGTCTTTGGCTCGGGTGAATGCTAATTGGAGCTATTTCTACTTGATCTTCAGCATCTGCTTCAATTGAGCTATCATCAG
>JANNDL010000008.1:0-12259 GCA_031387665.1 Chamaesiphon sp. OTE_75_metabat_95
AAGATCGAGCGAATCAGCCGCACCTTCGATTGTCATATCGCCCACGCCAGTCAGCGCGATCGTCATGTGTTTCGCTTGGATATTCTTTGCTTCGATATGGCCAACTCCGGTCATCTTAAAACCCTCTAAGCTTTTGACTTCGATCGCAAACTCAATGGGCTTGGTTGGGTTGATGTCGGTATTATTCACCGTGCCGATCGACAGGATCCGGTCAGTCACACGACTCTCCAGCAGCGGCAGCAGATTATCTTCAGCGTTAATGGTAAGGGACTCTTTTCCAGTCTGCTGCACCGTGACTTTGCCCTCGGAGTTAAAGGCGATCGATGAGAATCCACTCACCGATCGAGACTCGGTTTTAATAATGCCTGACCCCCGAACGCCACTGCCACCCAGATTGAAAACACAACCTGTGAATAAGGCCAATAAGACCGCTATCAAACCATATAACAGCGATTTGCGGTGGGATAAACGTCGCAAAGGGAAGAATACTTTACTCATGGAATGACCTCTATTACGATCGAATTTTCAGGTGTCTCAGATGCCCATCGATCCATTTATCAATGAGCGATCCAACCACTACAGTAATTAGAAGCCCAAAGAGCCGTGTTGGTATTAATGTTCCTACTACTCCTCCTACATTATTGAAGACATACGAGAATACATTGATGGATAGGATGACATAGATCGTGACTAAGGCTATTCGGATTAGCCACAACCAAGAAAAATCATCTTTGAGATAGGAAACCTGTCGGCATTGAGGACATCGATGATTTCCCCATGATGATAAGTATCGACACCAAGTTAAGGGGAAAGAAGTTTGGCAATGGGGACAAACTAACTGTCCCGCAAAGGTGTTTTTGGAGTGGTGGGAAATTTTATGTTCGTCGCGTCGATTCATGATTGTTCTCCTATCGGTTGCTGTGGCGATAGCAGCTCAATGGGGAATGCCAACCAACACCACAAGTACAGAAAGATAAATCCAGGGGTGACGATCGCTAACACAACCGCAACAATCCGTATCACTGGCAGGGACTGATGCCAGCGTTGAGCGAGGGCTGAACATACGCCTGCAATGACTTTGTGGCGACGACTCCGGTAAAAAGTAGCCGGAGGTTGCCCTGAAATGCCTGCTGTGGTTCGCGATTGCTGGTGGTTTAAAATCCAGGAAAGCAGCAGCCCGATCGCCCCTACAACCGCCGATGGAATGGCAAAAATCGCCAGCCAGTGCGACATCGCTAACCCAGAAATAGCGTCTCCCAACCAAACCGGATCGGGACAACGAAAGCGGACAGCTTCCGCCGAACAACCGAATTGTTTAGCCAAACCAAATGCGCCCCAAGTCACGAGCAATGGCGAAATTCCATAAAAGACGCAAACACTCAGCAAAAACAAGTGCCAGCGGGTGGAAAGTTGTCGAAAAAATGCGATTGCGGCGATCGCGGGGCCAACTAATAAAAATACATAAATCAACGACGTATAAATCATGATTTTTCCTAAATTAAGGCTCTCGATTTAGTTGCTCAACCGTTTATTAATTTAACGATCTGCGATTGTTTGCCACTCTTGAATCGCAGTGGAAGGAATTCGTAACTCAACTGCGGAGCCAGTGAGCATCGGTAAAGTTAGCTGAAGGGAAATTTTAGACTGCAACTGTGGTAGCACGGGTTGAATGTCATATTCACCAACGTTAGCTAAAGCAGTTGCGCCCTGAGAAATTTCGTTAGTAACATCTTTTGCAGTCAAAGTTTGCCCCATTGATGTAGTCAGGGTTAGAGGTTGATTGTGGTCTAATTCCACGGCACCAAGAAAGCCTACCAGCCGCAGAGAAACCATTTCACTACCATCGGGACAAACGCGCTTGAAGGCGACTACCTGCCAAGACTTTCTGGTGCGATCGCGCAAGTTTTGGCGGGACTGATAGAGCATCTGTCCTGGAGCTTCTTCAATTTGGGTTGCAGCAGCAAAGGCGGGTTGGGAAATAAAAATCACCAACAAAACGCAGATCGAAGCAGCTATTAGCCAGCGAATCGGGCGAATTTTAGACATCTTTGAGTAGATTAAATTCATTATAAAATTCCTCATTAAAGTTGATTTTCTTAACAGTAAATCTAGTAATGGCAATTCATGAATTGCTCCTACTGAATTTACTAGATTTGCACCGGAGACTACTAGTTACTTTATTGTTTAGCAATTAATTCTCCTGCGGCTTTCCAGCCGACAAAGCTAGGGGGAAAACCCTGCACATTATCGTAATTAAATAGATGCAGTGTCATCACTCCCATTCCAGATCGATAGCCGGAAGAACAGTACAAAACTACAGGGCGATCGGTTGGAATTTTACTTAAATTTCGAGCCAAAGTTTGGAGCGGAATATTGGTTGCATTAGGAATATGTCCCGCTCGATACTCAGATGCTTCTCGCACATCCACTAATAAGGTTTGAGAGTTATCTAACTGGTTTTTGAGCTTTTCGACACTGGAGATCGTGTAATAGCCTGCTGGCATCGACATCAGAAATCGTTCGCGAAGCGTAGGCTCTGCCTAATCGACTTGCAATTCCAGATTCAGTGGTTTAGATGGATTTGGTGTCTTTGATTGAGATATCGGTGCAGTTTCTGTGAAAGTTGCGGCTAGAATTGAATTTTGACTAGGATCGATCGAACAGCAAGACAAAATTGCAAATCCCAATAATATCGTCTGAATTAATTTCTTAAACATGATATATTTCTCCTAAAATAGCTTGAATACTCCTAACACCAGGATTGTTCTTCTGAAGGATTGTGCAGTAACTCGCGAATATTGGCTTCGATAACTCGGTAGCCTACATTGCCATTTAGCCGCTGCCGTCCTTGATTGAAAATCAGCGTAGGGCTGACTGTAACTGTATGTTCTTTCACCAAGTCAAAATCTTTGGAAAGTTGGGCGTATGCCTCACCACTATCGATCTGAGCTTGAATTGCAGCAATGGGCAATCCTAACTTTTCAGCAATTTCAAATTGCACCTGACGATCTGAAACATTTGCCAATTCTGTGAAAAATGCCGATCGAAATTCCCAGATTGCTTTTTCAAATATCTGTGCCGATCGATCTACTAAACCCTTTGTTTCTAGTAGTTGAATTGCATGAAGAAACAGATGACAGGATGTAGATGAAGGCGGTGTAACTTTCGTCCAAATGTCAGGATGAACGGTAATGTGGTCGAATTTTTTGGCGACATCTAGAACGTGGTTGCTGTATCCTGTCAATCCGCCTCGCTCGCGCCAGCGGTTTTCTAGTTTTTCACGAGCGGTACCAAAGACGGAGACGAAGTGGTGTTCGACTTCAACCTTGTCTTGAAAGGTTGTTTTCAACTCATTCAGTCGAATTTGGGCAATATAAGCCCAAATACAAAGTACATCAGAAAAGTAAAAGATCCGAATAGGTTCCATTTTTGTTTTTGTTAGCTACTAGTAGCTGTAAAGCGGGTATAAATATTGATGCCAGCCTAACTAAGACCTCGTTTTGTAGTTTGCTTTAATAATTCAAACCAGAGTAAGCTAATTAATCCACCACCAAAACAAATTGCCAGATCGATCGAGTGTAAAAATGAGAAGCTAAACAATTCCCGCAAGAACGGAACATAAAGGACGATCGCCATAAAAAACACTCCGCCACCAATTACCCACCACAGAGCTGGATTGGGAGACTTCAGGATTTTTAGATTCAGGCGAGAGGTCGAACTTTCACTCAAAATTAGTCCTAGATTCGCTATAATCAACGTCGTAAATGTCAATGCCCGCACATCTAATTCACCTTGATGACGGTAGGTAGCGATCGCAAAGACTGTCAGAATAATTACTAAGATTCCGCCCCCTTGCAGTAGTGCTAAACCCAAAGTTTTCTTACCGAATAATGGTTCTTTGGGATGGCGAGGTGGACGCTTCATGACATTTGCTTCGGCGGGTTCGGCTTCGAGCACGATCGAACAAGCTGGATCGATAATTAAATGTAGAAATGCAACGTGAATTGGTAGTAATACTAATGGCAGTTTAAACAATACGGGAATCAACGACATCCCTGCAATTGGAATGTGAATTGCAATCAGATATGACATTGCCTTGCGGAGATTATCAAAAATTCGTCGTCCTAATTTGACTGCTTGAACGATCGATGAAAAATCATCATCTAATAACACCAACGCCGCCGATTCACGGGCAACATCTGTACCGCGTTGTCCCATCGCGATGCCGATTTGGGCAGCTTTGAGCGCAGGGGCATCATTGACACCATCGCCAGTCATGGCGACGACTTCACCCTTATCTTTGAGGGCATTGACAATCCGCAATTTTTGTTCGGGAACGGCACGGGCAAAGATACTGGTATTTTCAATCCGCTGCTGGAGTTCGGTGTCGCTCATGCCATCTAATTCCGCTCCAGTTATCGTGTCTCCCGTTTGCAATAAGCCCACCTGACGAGCGATCGTTTGAGCCGTTTCTGGATAGTCGCCCGTAATCATCACCACTCGAATTCCAGCCGTATGACATTCTTGAATCGCTGCTGCGACAGTTGGGCGGACTGGATCTGAGAGTCCGACTAAGCCAAGAAATTGAAAGGGAAAATCGTGTTGTTTATCGGGTAAATGTTCGGGCGTAAGCACCGGATGGGGTGGCAAAAATGGCGGCGGTGCATCCAAAAGAGACGCTTTAGCAACGCCTAATACTCGCAATCCTTGCGCGGCCATTTCACTGACTTGTGCTGTCAGAATTTGCTGCTGTTGGGGCGTAAAATGACAGAGATCGGCGATTGCTTCTGGTGCTCCTTTAGCGGCAATTTCATACAACTTGCCATCCGCTGATTGCCAAACGTGAGACATTGCGAGTAGCTGCGGTGAAAGTGGATATTCTCGTAACAGTTGCCAATCATTATGCAAATGTTCGGTACCTGCGAGAGAGTAATTACCCAATTCCTTAAACGCCTTCTCCATCGGATCGAATGGATCGCGTTGGCTGGCAAGAATACAGAACTCGACTAACTCGTGAACGGCTTCAGGAAGTGGCACTTGTGAGTGTAATCCCAAATCGTAAGGCTGAGGGTTTTCGGGATGGTTGTAGGCGAATAACTGTTGCACAGCCATCTGATTTAGGGTCAGCGTCCCAGTTTTATCTACACATAAAACCGTTGCCGAACCGACGGTTTCTACGGCAGAAGTACGACGGGCTAAGACATGATTTTGCGAAATCCGCCAAGCTCCCAAGGCGAGAAAGATCGTCACGACGACGGGGAATTCATTCGGCAAGATTGCCATCGCCAGCGTAATCCCTGCGAGGACTCCTTTAAGCCAATCCCCTGTCGTGGCTCCATAAATTACGACAATTGCGACACATAATGCTAGCGCAATCCCAAATAAGCGACTCACCAGTCGATTCATTTCTCGTTGCAGAGGAGTGACTTCTGGCTGGACTTTTTGTAAAGCGTTGCCAATCTTGCCCATCTCTGTGCGTGTGCCGATCGATCGCACCCTTACTATCCCCTGTCCCTGTACCACCAAGGTTCCAGAGTATACAAACGGTAATTCATCGCCCCCAGGACGCGCCATTTCTACATTACCCACAGCGGCAATTTTACGAACTGGTAGGGATTCTCCAGTTAATAACGACTCATCGGTGGAGAGATTGGTGCAAGATAAGACGATCGCATCCGCAGGGACTCGATCGCCTTCTGCTAGCATTAAGATATCGTCCCGCACCACTTCTCGCCCCGCAATCCGTTTGCGCTGTCCATCTCGAATTACTAAGGCACGAGGACTAGAAAGATCGCGCAGGGCTTCTAGAGCGTGTTCGGTTTTACCTTCTTGGTAGAGGCTAATTGCCGTCAGGAAGACGACGAAACCCAGTAAGATTAAGGCTTCCTGAAGGTCGCCTAAAATCCAATAAATGATGCCACCGCCAACTAGGAGGAGAAAGATCGGATCTTGAATGCTATCCCGGGCGATCGATAAAATACCCCGCGATTGAGTAGAAGGAAGTTCATTGTAGCCATCGCGATCGAGCTTGGCGATTGCGTCTCGCTCGGATAAGCCAGCCACGCGATCGTACTGTGTAGATTCTAGCCGAATGACTGGAGAAACCATAAGTCTGTTGCCTTAACTAAATTAGTCAGTTCGTTGGTACAGTCTTTTATGCTGAGAAGCGATCCTTAGTTTGCTTAACTCTAGAATTAGCGATTCCCCGTCCTGCGACGTTCGGCTGCTGCACGCGATCTAATTTGGGTTCTAAAACCACTCCGCTGCAATCTCCGGGCAGCACGTTCGGCATCGGGACGTTCGGCATGGAAGCCTTCTAAAGTCCATTTACGGTCGCGGGAACTGCGGTAATGAACGGTATAGCCACGTTGATAGCTGGGACGACCTTGGGAGATTGGCAAATTCATTTTCCCCTCAGAGTTCTGACTAACTTCTTGTGAATTTAGTGGATTTGCCTCAAAAGGCATCGTTACTAAAAAACCCGTATATATCAATAAGATAATAGTTATCTTGTTCATAGAAAATATCTGGTCGATCGTTGCTTTACAATGATTAAATATTATGCTCTTAGTAATTCGATTGAATCATGTTCTATAGTTAATGGATCGGGCTGAGAATGCCTGTCAATTTTGATTGTTATCCCTTGGGCAAATTCACCTTCGAGATCTTCGACAAAACCTTTGCTAGCGACCTTAGCTTCCCAGGCACCAGCAAATGGGCCGAAATAATATGTACAGTTGGGCTGCGCGGTCAGAATTTCGATCCACCAAGCCTGACGGCAAGCATTGAGAGCGTCAGTCCAAAGATTTAAGACCTTTATTAATAGTTTGTTATTTAAAGTTAAGTGAGCAATGAATGATAGCAAGTGAAAGCTCTTTTTCAGCGGTAGTGTCAGATCGAGCGAGATTAAAGGTTCAGCGATCGATGTCATGATACTCATTCCTTTAGGATAGAATTTTAGGTAAACGTTGGAATTTTAAATTATTTGCTATCTCATTCAAGAGGCAGAACTTTATTTAATTTGTTGGTGAATGTTCCTTGGCAAAATACGCTCGAACCTTCGCGATGATCTGAGGATTGGTCATCTTGCCAACTGTTTCGATATCGACAATATGTCCGCCCAGGTGATTTTTTTCAAGTTGTTCTTTTAGTTCACCCTTTGCTTCACCTGGCCCAAAGAGGAGAATTGATTCTGCATCTCGAATAGCTGTAATTACCGCAGCGTAGTAAATATTTAGATGTTTGGTAAAATCTCGTTGACGGCGATTGTCAGCAGGTACCTGAGCTGATTCATAATTACCCTCCAGTGGTCTATCTCCACCTCGCTGAAGCTGTTTTTCTACTCCTGATACTATCTCCTCAATCTTTTCCCCTTGCTCGGTAATATCTACCACGATCGCCTTCCGATGGTCGATCCATAGTCCTACTTTGGTACTCATTGATTATCTCCTTAATATTCTGCTAAAAAGGGAACTTATCCCTCTATTATAATTTTAAAAAAGCTTTAATTATTGGTAGTAATTTTTGCTATGGTTTCCAGCACTGAGTATATTAGAAAATGCGCCACCGATAAACTATCAGAATGTAGATATTGGCTTTTAATTTATAGTCATAATCTCCTCCTATTGAGGGAGGTAAAACGAGCAGATTAAATTTCGCAAAATTCTAAAAATATAATTTAGTCATTGATCGCGTAGCGTCTGCTTTGCGGCATCGAGATCTCGGCTGACTAATGCTTGAATATCGGTTCGTAATCCAGTGATTTCTGCTTGCAATGCTTTAATCGATTTTGCACTCGCTAATTCTGCGTCATCACTTTCGGCATCTCTGTCGATAAAAAATGTGGCTAATGTTGCCGTCAAATATCCAAATACCACCACCGCATACAACGCTAGAAAAAAGCAGAGGATTCGCCCTTCTGCTGTTTTTGGAAAGTAGTCAGATCCAATTGTTGTCATCACCATTGCTGTCCACCACAACGCAATGCCATAGTCAGTAATAATCCCATTGGGAACTTCGCGCTCGAACGCATACATACCAGCCGATCCAATCAGGGTGACGATTACAGTTAATCCCGCCACATAGCCAAATCCGCGCCGCTGAAAGCTGGCACCGAATAAGCGCATTCCTCGGTTGGTGCCGATCGTGATGCGGAGTAATTGAAATCCTCGCACCGCATGAACCGATCCCCAGGGCTGAATGACCCGCATTATCCGAAAGATTCGCAAGGCTGGAATCAGCAGTGAGAGGGCAATTAGCCAGTGATGTTTGATGTAGATAAGTTTGCGCGGAGCAAGGGTGAATTTGATGCTGAAGTCGAGGATAAAAGCGATCCAAATGGTCGTCCCAATGGCTTCCAAGATTGGAGTTAGTCCCCAAACTAGCTCGATAATAAACAATCCCAACCACGCAAAACTCAGCACTAGCATTGGCATTTCCGACCAATCTTCCCACTGTTGCAGGACTTCGCTGCACTCCCGCTCTAATACAGACTGTTGATGTGGATGTTTCATCATGAATTCGGTGGCTGCGATCGATATACCTCAAGCTGTGCCCGTAACTGAGCTACTTCTTGCGCCAGATCCAGCACGATCGCGGCTCCAACTAAGTTCACCCCCAAATCTTGCCGCAACCGCTGAATCTGAGCGATGCGGGCAATCTCGCGGGAATGTAGCATCGAGCCAGTCGGTTCGATCACACCCAACTGCACATAAACTTGTATTACCGCGATCGAAGTTTGGGCAGCATTGGCGGCATATTCAAAGGTGTATAAGCCATCTCCCTCTTCTGAAACTACGGTTGTTGATAGGCTGAAAGTCATAATGTCATCTCCTCTAAGTGGGCACGGGGGTTAAAAGTAGTATTTGCCTGGATTTTTTCGTAGCATTCCTGCTCGATTTCATTGAGCTTCTGCGGCGTAACGATTTGAAGTTTGGCGAATAAGTCACCGCGTCCCCCTTTTGGTAACGTCCAACCTTTGCCGCGCAGCTTGAGCGATTGCCCCGATTTCACGCCTTTAGGGACTTTCATCGTCACGTTACCATCGGGAGTCGGTACTCTGATTTCTGCCCCCAGCACTGCCTCGTCGGGGCGAATGGGCACATCACAGACGAGGTTATCGCCCTCAAATCTAAAGAAGACATGGGGTAATACCTCAATAGTGAGATACAAGTCACCGCGCTGTGGCGAGAACGGACTGGGACGACCTTTGCCTTTGAGCCGAATTCGACTACCTGGTTTTGCACCTGCGGGAATACGAACATTAATCGTGTCATCGTCGAGTTGGAGCCGTTGCTGAACACCGTGAAATGCTTCGGAAAATGTCAGTGCGATCGCGGCTTCGGTATCTGGTGCGGGAGCCTGAGAACGATATCCACCCCCAAAATCGTCAAAGCCGCCAGGGGTCGATCGATTACTCTGATTTCCACGTCTCCTACCTAGCAAATCATTGATAAACGAATCAAAATCACCATATTGACCAAAATCTTCAGTCGAGCCATTAGTTCCGCTGGGTGGCGGTGTTTGACCATAGCCAGGGCGATCCCAGTGTTGTCCAAATTGGTCGTATTTCTCCCGCTTGTCTGGATCGGAGAGTACTTGATTTGCTTCATTGAGATCTTTGAACTTTGCCTCGGCGGTTTTATCGCCAGGATTGAGGTCGGGATGGCACTTGCGGGCAATCTTCCGGTAAGCCCGTTTAATTTCTTCAGGAGTTGCCGTTTTGCTCACTCCCAGGGTCGCATAGTAGTCTTTAAAATCTGTTGCAGTTGCCATCACCGACCTCTCAAACGTGAGTTATTCTGTTACGAGCCGCTATAAATTTCCATAACCGAATCGAGCAGTTTCAGCGCATCTGGTTTACTGCGTTGAAAGGAATTACGCCCAATAATCGAACCGAACCCACCACCGCCGTGAATAGCCCGTACTTCTTCCAATAGAGCCTCATCTGAATGTGTGGCTCCACCGGAAAAAATCACGATTCGGCGACCGTTGAATGCAGATTGGACAACGTGATGAACTCTTTCGGTAGGAGTCGCAATCGGAATCTGCATTTTTTGGTAAACCTCCCTCGCCGCCTGCTGTTCGATGTGGTCAGTTGGCAATTTGACCTTGATAATATGTGCCCCCAACTGGGCGGCAATTTGGGCGGCATAGGCAATGATATCGATCGAGGTTTCCCCCGCCGTACTGACACCAGAACCACGCGCATAAGACCAAATTACGACCGCTAGCCCACACCGTTTGGCTTCGGCAGCATAGGCGCGGATTTGCTCGTACATCTCGAAGCGTTTGGCAGAACCAGGATAAATCGTAAAACCAATCGCGACACAGCCCAAGCGCAGGGCATCCTCAACGCTACTAGTCAATGCCTGAGTGGGATCGGCTTCATCAAGTAGCGCATCATGGTCATTTACTTTGAGAATTAACGGAATTTCCCCTGCAAATTCTCGTGCTCCAGCTTCGAGGAAACCCAGGGGAGCGGCATAAGCATTACAGCCAGCTTCAATCGCCAATTCAAAATGATAGCGCGGGTCATAGGCGGGCGGATTGGCGGCAAAACTCCGCGCAGGGCCATGTTCAAAGCCTTGATCCACAGGGATAATTACCAGCTTGCCAGTACCTGCGAGTTTGCCATGATTTAGCAATCGGGACAGATTGGTGAGGGTGCCAGGATTGTCGCTACCGTACCAACTCAAAATTTCGCTAATTCTTGCTGTCATGGTTTACCTCTGAGCATTAAATAAATCCTTTGAGATCTACTGCTTCCTAAACATTAAAACCGACCATTTAGGCAGATTGATGTAAATCTTTCCGTCTGCCTGTACTTGCAGATTGTGCCCATAATTACCCGAATCATTCCAACCACCATACTGCGGTGATTGAGAGTTGAAAATTTCTGACCACCACCCAACTTCTCCACCTAAATCGATCCCATAATCATATTCTTGCCACTGACGGTCGCTCAGATTAACAACAACTACGACAATATTACCGCCTTCCTGCCAGCGTTTGAAAGCTAAGACTGTATTCTCGCGATCTTCATGAATAAATTGCAAAGTATCACTGCGTAAAGCCAGATTATGCCAGCGTAGCCAGTTGACATCTTTGACTAGATTTCGCATAGAAATTCCGATCGGATCTCCCGCAATTGCCCAATCGAATCGATGTTCTGAAGTTGCTGAATTTCCATCGGGATTCGGCCACCAATAGCCCCAGTGATGGCATTCAGATCCCATGAATAGCATCGGTGTACCTGGCATCGCCACATTTAAAGCCCAACCAAGTCGGGCTTTAGCTCTTGCATACCAATTATCTCGTCCACCACATAACTCGACAAAATAGCGATTTTCCGGTTGTTTTCCGCTTTGGGAATCGGCAATTCTGTCATGTGAGCCGAGTAAATAGCGGACAAAATTCCAAGACCTGTCGAATCCCATCCAACCGATAAATGATTTGAGGTTATCAATGCTATTTTCGCCATTGACAGCACGAATAAAAGCGAATGGATCGGACATTCCCCATACTGCATTGAAGCCTAATTCACGGATGACTTTACCCCAGCGATCTTGCTGTTCGCTCGTCCATTCGGCAATGAAATATTTATCCCGCCAGTAGGGATTTTCGCGGAGTCCGGCAATAATATGTTGAGTACATTCCCATGTCAGGGTATGCGCCATATCAAACCGCAAACCATCGCCGCGATATTCATTCAACATCATCCGAGCGTGGTCGAGTAAAAAGTTTTGGACTTCCGATTTCCAGTGGGCGAAAGAGCGACCGTCTTCATCTCGCGCAGGTTCATAATGAAATGGGTCTTCAAAATAAATCCCGCCTTCATCGCTTGTATTCCCATCGTATTGCCAGTAATGATTGTGACTGGTCGAAGCATGATGGTAGACCACATCAAAAATCACCGCTAGACCATGCCTGTGGGCAGCATCTACCAGCGATCGAAGCTGTGCTGAAGTCCCGTACCCATTGTGCGGTGCAAATAGGTTGGTGGCTCCATAACCTTCCCCATCGATGCCATCAACTTGCTCGGTGGGTAATAGTTGGAGGGCGTTAAAGCCGAGTTCGCGAATATATCCGAGCTTCGTCTCAAAGTCGGCAAACGTGGCATAAGTACTTGAGCGAAATTAGTTACACACATTAAATATTATAATATATCTAAGTTGTCAGATTGCACATCGCATAAATTGTTCAAATGTTTGTCCTCAGAGAGATCAACCCACTGTCCTTCAAGCTATTAGAAAGAATT
>JANNDL010000117.1:0-64955 GCA_031387665.1 Chamaesiphon sp. OTE_75_metabat_95
GCCTTCGCGGACTAGTTAATCAGTCCGCGAAGGCGGACTTCGCATCATGAGCGGAGACTTCCAGTCTCCAGGCTCTTCTTCTCCCTAACCCACGTTAAATTAAGCTCTTCATCACTAACGGCCCAGCGGAAGTCGTGGGATCGGTGGGCGCGTCAAGCGTAATCAGCAACTTTGCGGGCTTCTGAGTACAAGCGGCATTTGGAGCCACCCATTTCGCTATACCTGCACTATCCTGACGAAACTGTCCGCAGTACATTGGTGCGACGGTGGGCGTGGCAACAGCCCAGAGCCGATAGATCTGACTTTTGGATAACTTTGGTAAATCGTGGGCTACGAGGGTGACGTTGACACTGCCCGCACTGGACAAAATTCGTGCCGTGGAAATGCGACTATTGTTCGGATTGGTGATGCCAATCAGTGGATACATCTGGGTATCGGGTTGACTAAGTAGTGCGATCGTGCCTCGATTGGCTTGTGATTCGCTCCTAAGCTGCTCTAACTCGGTTTTCATCGCTTGGAGCTGCTGTTTCATAGCTGCTGCCTGTTGGAATTGCTGACTGAGCTGAATTTGATTCCAACCGAGAGCTGCAACTGCGGCGGCAGCAATACCCGTGGGGATCCACCGTTTCCAGTTGCGACGAGGTGAAGTAATTGGAACAACATTGGCAGGAGTAGCTTCTAGACTGTTAACCGCGATTCTCCCAGGGAGAGGCTCCGCCAACGAATCACTTGCAGCACTGATAATTCTGTCCTTCAGGCGGGCAGACGGTTCCAGCAATGGCAGATTGTAGGGGATCATCGAAAACGCCGCTCCAAAAGCCCCGATTTCTGCACGCAATTCTGGTGTTTGGTCCAACGCTTCATCCAGACGAGCTGCTTCTTCAGGACTCAGATCGCCGAGGATATGGCCTGCGATTAAATCAGTTTGGTTGGAGTCATCGATCAGGCGAGTCATGGCGATTGGTGTGGTTTATAAATAGTTAAATTAGGTGGTTGAGCGCGATTCGCAGTTTCTTGAGTGCCATCCGTGCGCGGGATTTGACTGTACCGAGCGGAATGCCGTCGCGTGCGGCAATCTCTGACTGGCTCAGTTCTTCATAATAAGCCGTTTCTAAAAGCTGTCTGTCAGCGGGCGAAAGCTGCTGGAGTGCTGTGCGAACTAGATCGGCACGTTCTTGCACTGTAACAAATTCTAGCGGGGGATTATAAGTAGATACGTCGTCAGTTAGGTTTTGGATTCGTTGCAGCTTGTGCTGGCTAGATTTACGCGATCGGATTCGATCAAGGGCACGCGATCGGGTCAGGGTAATCAGAAAGCCACTGAGAGATCCGCGCTGGGGCTGATAAATTTCGCTCCGCTGCCACAGGCGCAGGAACGTTTCTTGAGTCACGTCTTCGGCTTCTTCTATATTGCCCAAAATCTGCACTGAAGTGGTGTAGACGAGCCTACCATAGCGATCGTACAGCAGATCCAAGGCTTTGACCTGCTGCGCCTGAATTGCCACAAATATCTCTAAGTCTGTCGATCGTTCATTAACGGCAGGGGGCGTAGGCATTGAATCCATAGATCTGAGTCAATTCAAATTGTACACAATGAACATCAACAAGATTATTTAAGACAATGGAGTTAAGCTGAAAATATCAGACAGTTGCGATTGACTTCGACTTACTCTAGTCGGGATGAGCTGCTCATAAAATAAGGTTTCATAGAAAAAGCAGGCTAGTCCACCAAATTGTTGGGCGTAGATCGTAGCGACTTGCTCTTTAATAATTTGGCTAGCGATCGGTCGAGTTTTTAAGCCTGCCAAAATCCCGATCGAAGTGGGAATTTTAGCGCGTGCAGCTAACACTTCTGGCTTACCCAATTCGAGTTCAAACGAACTTAACTGGTCGCGATAAACTTGTAAGACTAATTCATCCATCAATCCCAACTCCTGCCACTTTTTCCAGTCGGCTAAATAGCGAGAGCGAGAAAACCCCAGTGGATTGGGTGAAATCGACACAATACAATCGCGCCGTACTGACTTTACACCACTCACAATCTGCTGTAACAGTTCAGTCATCCGCTCAGTGCCCCAGGCAATCCAGACTTCGCTATCATGCTCGATCGGGGCGATGTCGCCAAAGTTATATTGTTGAAACAACGTTTGACTGAACTTATCGTAGCCCAGCTCCTGAGGGAAGGAAAAGTGGTCGTCTAACTGAATCCCCGCAACTGGATATTTTTTGACAACTTCGGTAATTAAATCCACCATGAATTTACGGACGCGAAAATGACAGGGATTGAGCCAAACATTCGGATCTAATTCACCATTAGCCCCCATAATTCGCTGAGGATTCTCATTGATATCGAGCGTGATTAAATCTTTGTATTGGCGGGCAATTGTAGACTGTGGCGGCACCATCAATCCGTACTCAAACCAGGGAATCACGCGCATTTTCAATGGTCGAGCTAATTCAATCACTTCGGCTAATACATCCCGTCCGACGAATGGACTATTTGGCAGCACAGCAGCTCCAGTCCACTGCTTGGCAACTTCACTCGGATGCAAAGTATAGCCCCGTTGCCACACTACGGGATAAATCGTATTGAAGCCCAGACCTGCTAACCGCTGCATCCCTTCCGCTAGATTTTTGCGAGAGTTCATCACTTGACTATCGATATTAGTCAACCAAACAGCTTTTAACATGTTATTGCGAGTATTAGGCAGCAGAATTTAGGATACCACTGATTGTCATCTGATATTATGGAGTTAGTAAATAGAACAATTGAAAATACTGAACAAAAAATTTCAGCTCTAGAGCGCAGTATCCAAGAAATTAGACTAGAAGGAGAGCGATCGTGAATAGTAGAATAATGTCAGATCCAGAACTCAATAAGCGACTACTCAAAAATTTGCGCGAAGCTCGATTAAGTTTTGAAGAAGTCGATCTGCAACTAGAAGAAGTAATCGCCAAACTTGATGAATTAATTCGCCAGCAGAAGTTGCGCCGCATTAAGCAAAGGCAAAAAATCTAGAGAGCCGATCGAGCAACAAAACTTTTATTGCATTGATTATATACTGTTGTTCGATCGAGTCTTGGCTAAGTCTACCACCACCAATATCGAGATTTTTCCCATAGTCGTTGCTACTAATTCATAGGTGGTGGTGCTAATTGAAATGTAAACACCCCATTGCGCCAACTCCAAAAATCTGGAGCTAGTTCTCGCTCATATTCAGCAATAATCTGTTCCCGTTGTCGATCGGCATCGCAAACTGCAATAAATATCTGCAACAAACCAATTCCCGCCTCGATCGGGACTCAATCCGGTTGGCTGTCATCGTAAATTCGTGATGCGTCCTCACCGACTATGATATCTCAACTCGCTCGATTGGCGATCATCCCCAGTGGATCTGGCGTGTTATCGTCAACATAGACGGTTTCATTGTCTCAACAGTAATATAATCTTATATAAATCGTACCCAAATAAAAACGGCTAGTATCGATCGACCTCAAATTAACAGCAATCGACTAAGTACAAAACTTACCGATCGAGGTGAAGTCTCAATCCCTGAGATAAGATATTAGAACAACTAGATAGATATATATGTTGCAATCGATCGCTGGAACTTATAAAAATGGAATCATTCAGCTAGCAAATGCTCCAGCAAATATTCAAGAAAGCAAGGTGATCGTAACATTCCTGGATTCCACTGATCTCGACCCTGATGCTAGCAAATTTGCACTCTCAGAGCAAGATGATGAAGATAACGAATCACCAGCACAGAGTTTTCGGGAAGGATGGGCAGATGTTGTAGCCGGAAATACTTTACCTGCATCTACCTTGTGGGATTAAGTCAATGGATGAGCAACCAGCTTCGATCAACGTTGACGCAACTGTTAAATTTCAGAAGAAAATTAAGAGCCTAGAAAAGAAATATCGAAATATTAAGGACGATGTTCGCCCAATAGTTAACTTACTAACTGTGGGTGAACTACCTGGAGATAGAATCGCAGATCTGAATTTAGAAATTTATAAAGTTAGAGTTAAAAACAGCAATAATCACAAGGGAAAAAGTGGCGGTTATCGGTTAATTTATTATGTCAAAACGATCGATCGAGTGATCTTAGTGACTATTTATACGAAATCAGAGCAATCAGATATTGAGAAGAATGAAATTGAGGATATCATCGCTGAGTTTGAATAATTTAGATATTCTCAATCCTGTTTATCAACGATCGGACTCACAATATCACTTGAATTTTTCCCCGCAGCGTCTCCTTAAATCGTCTGGTAAATTAACTGTTTAGGGTGATAAGACAAGACATTACCCCTACCCTAAACCCTGTCGAGACACTTATTTACAACTGAAAAACATTGCTACCGATCGTAATTAGCGATAGAAATAGAAAGAATCCAATCATATCCAATAATGTCGTGACCAACGGCGCACTAATTAACGCCGGATCGAGATTTAGTCGCTCAAAACCCATCGGTACCAATGTCCCCATCGTCACGGCAATTACCGTGTTGGTTGCCATTACCGTTCCTGCCACCAGTGCCACCCAGCGTTCGCTGGGCAGTGTCCAAATCAGGGCAATGACTGTCATTGCCAATCCTAGTCCAGCGGCTGTTCCTAAGCCTGCTAGCACCTCCTTACCCAAGATTTTGAGGGTGTCTTTGGTGGTGACTTCGCCAACGCCTAGGGAGCGAATGGTGACGGTGAGGGTTTGAGTACTGACGGAGCCACCTACATTGGAGAATAAGGGCATGATTACGGCAAGTACAGGAATTTTGGCGATAATTGCTTGGAAGGGGGTGATGGCTTGAGATGTCCCGATCGATAGTGCCATAATTCCCAGCAGCCAGGGCAATCTATTTCTGAGTTTTGTCCAGGATGGTGACAGGGATGAGTCTTCACCGGATACACCCGCGAGTTTTTGGATGTCTTCGGTGGCTTCTTCTTGGAGGATATCGACGACATCATCGATCGTAATAATCCCGACCAACCGATCTTCGCGATCGACTACAGGTACTGCAATCAAGTCATACCGCTGCATTTGTCGCGCTACTTCTTCTTGGGGCGTTTCGGTGTAGGCTTTGATTACTCGATCGCTAGCGATGTCAGTAATTAGCGTATCCGGCAGGGTAAATACTAGTTGTCGCAGGGAGACTACCTGCTGGAGCTTGCGGCTATCATCGGTGACATAGGCATAGTAAACTGTTTCCTTATCTCGATCGCTCCGTTTCATCTTCGCCAAAGCTTCGCCGACTGTCAAACCTTGGCGCAGTCTGACATATTCCGTCGTCATTACTCGCCCCGCTGTGCCGTCGGGATAACCGATAATTGTCGCTGTAGCCGCCCGTTCTTCGGGACTGAGCTGGGGTAATAATCTCTTCACTACCCCCGCAGGTAGCTCATCAAATAGTGCTACTCGATCGTCAGGGCGCATAGCTTCAATAATCTGACAAACTTGAGTATCATGGAGGGCTTCAATTAGCTCCTCTTGAATCTCCGTCGGCAGATATTCAAACACATTAATTGCCTTACCCTTAGATAATAATCTAAACGCGATCGCCCGTCGCTCTCCGGGTAATTCACTAATATAGTCGCCCACATCCACCGCTGGTAAAGCGTTCAGTTCTGACTTGAGTTGATTCAAATCAGTGATTTCGGACAATTCGATCGAACCTTCTTGACTCAGCATAAAACCTCCTAGCCTCCTTGCGTCTGGGAGACTAGCTCGTCAGATTTTACAGAAGGTTGTTTGTAGTGGCAGATGGACTGTCGCCCATAATGTCCATTTTTTTAATGAAAATTTAAGATCGGCTCCCCTATCGTATCGCTGGATGCGGTCGGATGGCAATCTTAAATTGGTGGTTTAGTGGTTTAGTTGTTAGTGGTTTAGCGAATAGTGGATAGTGGGATAGTGAATGGTGGTTTAGCTGTCTCCCAGCCTCCCCCTTCCCCCGTCTCACCCGTCTCCACTCTCCACATGTCGATCGAAGTTACTACTCACACTATTTTCCGCAATTTATTGCGACATCAGCCGACGATTGTGGGTTGGAATCATCATCTGACGATGGCGCGATTGGTGGCGCGGGCGTTGCGACTGTCAAAATCGGCACTGATTCAGACAGGAATTGCCACCCATCGGCTGGAGAGTAAATATCGGATCAGTTATTTGATTCCGGCATTGTTATGGCACGGATCTGTGACAATTGCGATTCCAGCAGCATTTCACGATCGATTAATCACTACTGAACTACCTCAACTTCAGCAATGGTTAGGTACCTCAAAACCAGTTTATGCTGGAGCAAAACCTCCCGCTCCAGAATTCAATGGTTTATGGATCGTCAATGCTCAAATGTGGCTAGATCTTCAGTTGCATCAGCCTGAACTATTACCTAGTCGCCCGACAATTATCGATGGTGCCGATGATTTAGAAAACTGGGCAGAAGAATTATTAACAGTTCGACTAGATCCTCACGATTGGGATGACTTACGGCTGAATCAGACTGGATCGATCTGGGATCGAATTATCGAGATTAAGCTGCAATTAATGGCATCCTTGTGGCAGCGTCCAGACAATCCTTACAACTGCTATTTGTTGGACGATCTCGATCGAGCTTTGCTGGAATCGCTATCAAAAATAGTCACGCCTAACTTAGCCCCAAGCTGGCAAAAATTCTATCAAGAGTTATCAAAAGTAGATCGACTAGTCTGGGCAAGGATCGATCGAACCCGTGGTAGCTTCACCCTGGCAATTACACCCACTGATTTAGTCTCAGAACTCGCTCCGATCTGGACACGCCAACCATCAATTTTACTAACTAGCTCTGTAGATCTAACTGCTAAAGCGATCGGTTATCGGCAGGAATTAGGATTGAGTGATATCACTTCGATTAAATTTCCACTAGATAAGCACAAAGACTCGTTCCAGCTTTATCTACCCCGCTGGATGCCGATGCCAAATACGCCTAAATTTCAATCAGTTTTAGTTGATGAGATTAAGCACTTATTATATCTCACTAATAATCATCCCAAATTCATCGTGATCTTGATTCAAGATACTCCACTCCAAGCTCAAATCGCCGCCATTCTCGCCGCTGAATGGGGAACTAGAGTTCAAGTAGAGCAGACAAACCTGAACGAGTCAAATATACTTGTCTCCGGCTGGGAATTTTGGCAACAACATCAAGATGATCTACCAGCACCAGCTCTGATGATTATTGCGACGTTACCAATTCCTTCACTTGAAAATCCTTTGGTTGCAGCAAAGGTTGGATTCTATAAACAACAACGACAAGATTGGTTTCGACTATATCTATTACCAACGGGATTGAGAATATTGCACCGTGCGATCGCGCCAATGAGATCGTCTCAAGGTGTAGTTGCCATTTTTGATAATCGGATCGACAGGCGTATTTATGGTCAACAAGTATTAGCCTCACTTAGCCCGATGGTCAGGATTAGCTATATTGAGCTAAATTCAATCAATTCTAAATGGGGGTAATTCATAGACTATATTAAATTACCTAACAGACCTCAGTTATTCAATTATTTCTGTTTTGCCCAAGCCATCATCTAATTTAACCCCCTTTTTTCTCGATCGTCTTCGGTAATTACATGTTCAAATTGGTGATATCCATCAGGGAAAGCATGGCGAAATTCTGAGCCGAATTTAATAAAAGCCGATCGATCGAGCCGTTCTGGAATGCCAACTAAATCCGTAATGAAGTCTTCAGACAGCATCGATTTACCTAGCTCGAAATCCCCTCGATCGAATGCTGCATATAATTCCAGTACAATTTCCTTGTTTGTTCTCATCGATCTAGAAATAAATTATTTGATACCAATTTGAGTACGCTTTCCCATTATGACACAAGCAATTACAGCAGCAGCAAAACCGATCGTTTCAACAGATAAACTCTCACCTAACAAGACAACCGAAGCAAAAATAGTCATAAATGGCTGAATCAATTGCAATTGTCCAACTCGCGCAATTCCACCCAGAGCTAAACCCCGATACCAAGCAAAGAAACCCAGAAACATACTAAAAACACTCACATACAGAAAAGCTAGCACCGCATTAGCTGGCACCGCTGCAAAATTAGCTGGTAAATGCTGCAAGACGATCGGTAGCAACACAGGTACTGATAAAATTAGAGCGAAACAAATCACCTGCCACGAACCAAATTGACGAGATAAAACCGCGCCCTCTGCATAACCCAAAGCCGCAGCACCTACTGCACCCAATAACGCTAAATCTGCCCAACTTATCCTACCTCCACCCGTCACCAGCGCGAACACGACGACCAACAAGCTGCCCAAACTGGCAAATAGCCAAAACCCTCGCGAAGGTCGTTCACCAGCCCGCCACGCGCCACACAGAGCCGTTGCCAGTGGTAATAATCCTGTAATTACCGCACCATGAGAAGCAGCGGCATCCTTCATCGCAATTGCCGACAGCAGCGGAAACCCAATTACCACGCCACTGGTGACGATCGCAAAATTAGGTAAAAATCTAATTGGGGGAATAGGTTGGCGAGTAATTACCAGTAGAATCAAAGATAACCCTGCGGCGACAATTGCCCTACCCAAACCAACAAAAATCGGATCGAATCCTGTCACCGCAATTCTTGTAGCTGGTAAAGTGAGACTAAACATCAGCACTCCCAAAAATCCATAGCCAAAACTCTTTAAATCAGTCTGAGACTGTGGATCTGTCTTCATTACTACTCTCGATACACTTGCCAAATTATGACATCATTCAGCTTAAATATCGAAGTCACATTCATTGATGAGCTTACTGATGAATCTCTCGGTGTTACTCAAATCGCAGCCAATAATCTGCCAGACGTATTTGAACGAGATACAACCATCAACCTCAGCGGTGTAGATTGGAACGTCCTCAACTCACGCCCTAAAACTCGCGCTCAATATACAAAATCCAAGCAGCTCATCCTCTGGATTCAGCGGGTGGAAGAGATTAGCGACAGCGATATTCTCTACAATTTGCCATCGATTTGTAAAAAGTTTCCAGAAGTAAACGATCGATCTCTAACGGGAAATGAATTGGTGCTAGCCGAAGATGATTGGCGGCAATTTGAATTTATTTCCAACACATTTGCCGATAAGGTTGATAAAAATATTGCCCAAATTCAGCGCATTCATGACAATGCTAAAGATGGCATGGGTTGGCGCGAAATATACCTGCGATCGAAACCAGAAATACCCATCTCTAATAATATTGCCATCACTTATCTCGCTAGTCTATTGCAAGTCCCTGGCAAATCCTCAGGTATCACCTACGATGGCTCACAGTCACCAATTAAGGACGGCTATTCATTTACCTTGAATGATGATTTCTCAATCTACGGCATCGCCCCAAAAGGTAAAATTCAAGTAATTGCGATCGGGCAAGATTGCAATATACCACCTAGTGAAGACTCGATCGATCTCCTCCAACAACTAGCTCGTAAATTTAATCTCGATTTGGTACATTGGTGTCGTTGCAATAGAGTCAGTCACGACGATCCATTATTCCGCTCATTACTAGCCAAACTCGATTAACTACTCCTTTCCTAGTTTGAACTCAGTCAGTGAATAGTGGATAGTGGGTAGCAAGTCCAACTTAATTCAAGTCTCCCCATCCCCCCATCCCCCCATCCCCCAGTCCCCCATCCCCCAGTCCCCCAGTCCCCCAGTCTCCCCATCCCTCCCCATGCCACAACCCATCCAACCCCAACCAGGGCAAGAATCAGTCTGGGACTATCCTCGTCCCCCGCGCCTGGAACCAGTAGCCAAACGCATTCAGATCGTCTTCAATGGCGAAACAATCGTCGATACAATCGCTGGCTATCGCGTCCTCGAAACCAGTCATCCCCCCGTCTATTATTTGCCCCCCGCAGATATCCAGATGCAGTACCTGCAAGCAACCACACGCGGCTCCTTCTGTGAATGGAAAGGCAACGCCCTCTACTACCACCTCAGCGTCGGCGACAGACGGCTCGAAAACGTAGCTTGGGCTTATCCCACACCAACTGCTAAATTTGGACCAATTGCCGATTATCTAGCCTTCTATGCTCAACCGATGGATGCCTGCTATGTTGATGGTGAACTAGTCACCCCCCAACCAGGCGAGTTCTACGGTGGTTGGATTACAACCGATATTGTCGGCCCATTCAAAGGTAGCCCTGGTAGCTGGGGTTGGTGAGCAATTACTGGACGTTTTCGATCTAATTAGATACACTTCTAATTAGATGAACATCTAATTAGATCGAAATAATGAGCGAACAAGACTTAACCACTCTCGTCCAGTTTTTCAAAGCATTGGCAAACGAAAGCCGCCTGAAGCTAGTCGGTGCATTAGCGCAACAAGAACGCAGCGTCGAAGAATTGGCATCGATTCTGGAATTGAAAGAACCGACAGTTTCCCACCACTTGAGCAAACTCAAGGAGCTGCAACTCGTCCATATGCGAGTAGAAGGAAATACTCACTACTACTATCTGGATCTCGACGCACTCCAAGCAATGCAAAAAGCTACCCTCACAGCAACACAAGTAGCTCAACCAGTACAAGAGGACATTTGGGAAACCAAAGTTCTCAGTAGCTTTGTTGAAAACGACGTTATCAAAGAAATTCCCGCTAGTCGGAAGAAACGCCGAATTGTTCTCAAATGGTTGGCTCAAAAGTTTGAATTGGAGCGACTTTATCCCGAACAGGAATTGAATCAAATCATCAAACTTATTCACCCAGATACAGCCACACTCCGCCGAGAATTGGTGGGATATAATATGATGCAAAGGGAAGATAGTATCTATCAGCGAGTTTCAGAATCTGAGTGGCGGATGGATTCCAACTATTGAAATTCAATGTGATGTGATGTGAAGCGATTGAGGGTAATTGATGAGCAGCGAACCACCTAAAGTTGAGCAAGATGAAGTAGAGTCTCAGCCTAGTATCACAATAGATCTGACACCTGAATTTTATAGAAATCTCCGCGACTTAAAGAAACGTTATCGCCACGTTCGAGCCGATATCCAGACTGTAATTCAGGATTTAGAGGTAGGTAATTTTGTCGGAGATAGAATTTCTGGGATTGGAGAAGATTATGTTATGTTGAAAGTAAGAATAAAGAATCAAGATATTCAAAAGGGCAAAAGCGCGGGTTATCGCTTGATTTATCAGGTTGAATCACCTACTTCTGTATTGCTACTAACAATCTACTCAAAATCAGATCGATCGGATATAACGGCTGGTGAACTTCGATTACCTCCGGTACGCTACGCGAACGATTGCTGCTAAGTTTCAGGATGACGATTACCTCCGGTAAGCCATGCGAACGATCTGACTAATCATCCAATCGAGTTACGTATTCGACTAAGTATAATTTAAAGGTAAAGTAATGAAAGCGATCGAGTTAACTGGAACGGTAGACGACCGAGGTAATTTAGCTCTTGATGAACCTGTGCTAGTAAGTGCAAATAGCCGCGTGCGGGTGATAATTTTGTGTTCTGAAGAAGCCTCTGAAGTGGATGCTGATGATACACCGATTGAAGAAGTTAAAGCAAGTTTGCGAAGAGCTTTACAGGAGGCAAAATCTGGTCAGAGAATTCCGCTCTCGCAGATGTGGGAATCGCTCGATCTTCAGTCTTAAAATAGTAGGTAATCGATCGAATCTCACTATGATCTACAAATGTCGATCGAATTAAACTATCAAAAATTGGCAAGCATTGAATGAAGTTATTACTCCGTAATGAGTTAATTTGTGAGCATTTCCTACTCTACAAAACTTGTAGATCTAATGATTTTGTGAATTTTCACAATTGCTGTTAATGCGATATTTCTTTCTATTTCTTGCCACTCCACTATTACTGCTATTATATTTTTCAACTATTTTCTGGAATTGGATCGCATTTAGAATTATCGGCTATTTTGGTATTTCCGCAAGTCCAGAAGCCGATGGTATCCGATTGTCTAATCATGTGAAGACAAGCAATAGACTATTAGCATGGGAAGATATCAGTGAAGTAAATGAGGTATTCAAACCTCCATTTTTTACTTTAGAAATATTATTGAAATCAGGTGAATTAGTGATAATTTACTTTGGCACTGTTAGTAGTATGGAGTTATATCTAGAGAATCATGACATTCTATTTAGGAAAATAAATTAAGAATTAAAATCGAAAATAAATGAATTGAGAATCAATCAATGCCCACCCTAATGGCTTCGGCTGCTATCGATCGTTAACCAGACTAGCCCCATAAAAACCCAGTATCGAGTACAAATCCTGGTAACACGTCCTCTCCTGATAATGAGTCTGGAGCAGTCAAAAGTTCTGGTGGCTTACCAACTCGATAGATAGCGGCGCGTTTACCTTTGGGATCTAGAAGCCAAGCGAGACGACAACCGCTTTCCATGTACTCCACCATTTTTGCTTGAGTTTGAATCCAAGAATCAGAGCGAGACATCAGTTCGACGGCAAAGTCTGGACATAGAGGCAAAAACCCCCGCCGCTGTTCTGGAGTGAGGGCTTCCCATTTATCGAGGTTAATCCAAGCCAGATCTGGAGATCTGTCGCCACCTTCAGGTAGCTCAAAACCAGTAGAAGAATCAAAGATTTTCCCGCTTTGACTGGTGCGATTCCAGACATATAGTTGTCCATTTAGATCGGCATTGAAGTTACCAGTTTCGCCACCAGTGGGAGCCATAACAATGAGATTTCCTTGTTTATTGCGTTCCAGCTTCATGTCTGGATTGTCGTTGGCAATCTGCCGAAATTGGCTGCGGCTGAGATTGGAAATCGAATTTAGATTAATGGTGAGGGCTGCCATGACTGGAAAATATAGTCACTACTGTTTAATTTTAGCATCTGCCAACAGACGTTGGCGGTAGCCTCACCTATGGTGAATTGACCTCAGCTAGCATCCCGATCGCGATCGCGGCGTTCCTGAAGTTGGAGGACAATCTGTTGGTGCATCTCGCGGGTGATTGGGTAAAAATAAGCGAGAATTAGACCAATGATGAGCGAAATTGTCGGTGCTGGGCCGATGGCTAACCGAATCGCGTTGAGGACAGCCTCTGGTTGAATTGGTGCAGCAACCGCCGCAGTCGGGCTGAGGTAGCCACTCGACTCCAAACTTTGGAGCACTCCAGCGATGGCAAAACCCAAACAGATTTTTTGCAAGAACACCATCAAGCTATAGAAAATTCCCTCGCGGCGTTGCCCCGTCCGCAATTCGTCAAACTCAATCACATCCGGCAACATCGACCAGGGAATCAAATAAGCCGTAGACACCCCCACACCAGCCAAAACAGCAAATATATACATCAGCGTAGTTTGACCAGGCTGAAGCAGGTATAGCCCCGCCTGACCGACAATCCAGCAGCTAGTTCCGAGTAAGTATGCAGCTTTTTTGCCGACCTTTTGCGAGATCCGGTTCCAGACTGACAACATCGCCAGTGCTGTACCCTGGACAGCTAAAATCACCAGCGGTGAATCTTGCTGTGGTAAACGCATATAGCTCACCACAAAGTAGGGAATAACTGTCGCAGTCAGTTGGAGACTGAACCACGAACAGAGATAAATCCCCACCACAAATAGAAATGGTCGATTGCTGAACACGATCCGCAATTCTGAGCTGAGGGATCCGGTAACGGGTGCGGCTTCCTCTGGATGCTGGGCTAATACTGCTTGCGATCGAGCATATGTACCAAACACGCACCAGAAGATCGGCAAGATCGACAGCACGGCACAAACCACCCCAATTGTCAGGTATTGAGTTGCTGGGTTCTGGATATTTTGAAATACAGTCCGAGCTAGTAATAGGGCGATAATACTGCCGCCAATCGAAAACGTGAATCGAAAACTACTTAAACTGGTGCGCTCGTCATAATCCTGTGTCAGTTCAGCGGTAAGTGCGGTGTAGGGTAAATTTACAACCGTGAAAAAGGTATTAAATAAAATTGAAATCAACGTGTAAAAAGCAAACAAACCCCATTGATTGGTTTCAGGAAACGGCACAATCCACTGGAGCGCGAAGAACAACCCAAATGGAATCGCCCCCCACAGCATCCACGGATACCTGCGCCCCCACCGCTGCCGAATTTTATCACTAAAGATCTGACCTCGATCGCTCAAAACTCCGACCATCGGATCGTTTACCGCGTCCCAAATCTTTCCCACTAGCTGACTCCATCCAGCTAATCCTGGCGATAGATGGGCGACATCGGTGAGAAACGGCGGTAAATACGAGAGCAGCATAATTGACGTAATCGCGGCACCTGCGTCTCCCGCTCCGTAAGCTAGTTTAGTCGCAAAGGTCATGCGATCGATCGGCGTGGACTTATTCATGATTCAATAATAAAACAAGGGTCGGGGGTAAATAGTTGGAAATGTTCTAAAATGCTGATGTGGTCACGTTTTAAGCAAACACTTTAACACCCAATGGTATTTAAAAACTTTTTCAAACTGCTAATTTCCAGTCTGCTCTGCTGGCAAATTGCAGCACCAACCAGCACTGCACTGATCCAATCTAAATATTACAGCTACAGACAGCCCAGCTTCGACGGTACTGGCAAATACTATATGGGTAGGGAAATTGCCCAAGTGATGGGACATCAGGGTTCCGGCTGGCTAGAGCGTCCAGATCGCGCTACAGAGGAGCAACCCCAAAAAATGATCGCCGCATTAGAATTAAAATCTACAGACGTTGTCGCCGATATTGGGGCAGGTACAGGCTACATTTCTCAACTTCTAGCCCAACAAGTCCCTGAAGGAAAAGTCCTCGCCGTCGATGTCCAGCCAGAAATGATCGCCCTATTGCAACAGCGGATTGCCAAAAACAAGATTACGAATATTCAAACCCAGTTAGGCACTGAGCAAAGTCCCGAATTGCCTGCCGAAAGTATCGATCTTGCCATCATGGTCGATGCCTATCATGAGTTTAGTTATCCCCATGAAATGATGGCGGGAATTGTCGCTGCACTCAAACCAGGTGGACGGGTGGTATTGACAGAATATCGCGGTGAAGATCCCAAGGTTTTTATCAAGCCTCACCACAAGACTACTCAAAAACAGATCCAGTATGAGATGAAAGATCTGGGGCTGAAGTTACTCAAAAATGAAAGTGTTTTACCGCAGCAGCATATATTATTCTTTGGGAAATAAGTTGCTTTTAACTAATATCAAGTGATAAATTTGTCCAGACCATTAAAGTAAACAATACCATGAACGATCTTAAACTATTTGGTTTACCCGCTCGGCAGGGGCGATGGCTATTTTTACCGCTCGGCATTACCGCGATGCTCTGCTTGGGTACTGTCTATTCCTGGAGCATCTTTCGCAAGCCGCTGACGGCAGCCTTGACTAAGCAGGGAGTCACAATTAGCGCGACAGATACCTTGCTTCCCTTTGCGACATTGCTGGTAGTATTTGCGATTTTGATGCCGATCGCCAGTAGATATATCGATCGTTATGGTGCTGCAAAAGTTACCGCCTTCGGGGGGACGATCGTGGGCTTGGGCTACTTCCTTTCCAGTTTCGCTACCAGTATTCCCCTGTTGATTGTGACTTATGGTTTGATTGCTGGAGCGGGGATTGGGATCGTATACGGCGTACCGATCGCAGTTACGGCAAAATGGTTTCCCGATCGCAAGGGATTAGCCGTCGGTTTGACTGTAGTTGGTTTTGGTCTATCGCCGTTGATTACTGCTCCTCTAGCTGGGTTTCTAATCGAGACTTACGGCATCGACAATACGTTTAGAATCTTTGGCGTGGCTTTTACCGCCATCCTCTGGGCGATCGCGACTCAGCTTCGATTTCCGCCCACAGACTGGCAACCCAGCCCCCAGTTTACGGCTAGTCCTGCGATCGCCGAACCCGATCGACTGTTGAGTTCTCCCAGCTTTTTTGCCCTGTGGATCTGCTATGCGATCGGGACTCTAGCTGGCTTGATGGCGGTAGGGATTGCCAGTAATGTGGGCAAGGAAGTCATTGGACTCGACCCCAGCATGGCGACTGCTTCGGTATCGATTTTTGCGATTTTTAACGGTGTTGGTCGTCCTTTATTCGGTTGGTTGACCGATCGACTCAAGCCGAAAATGACCGCAATTATCTCCTATGTGCTGATTTTAATTGCCTCGATTATCATGCTCAATACTGGCAAAGGTCAGGTTGTCAATTATTTTTTCGCTTTCAGTCTACTGTGGTTATCGTTGGGCGGATGGCTGGCGATCGCGCCAACAGCCACGCTATCAATGTTTAATCCTGCCAACTACACCAAAAACTACGGCATTGTTTTTACCGCTTATGGAGCAGGAGCGTTATTAGGGACTCTAGTTGCTGGGAGTGCCAAGGATATTTTTGGTAGCTATACCAATGCTTTTATTCCGACGGCAATTCTCTCAATTCTGGGCATTGCAATCGCGACTTTCGCACTCAAGCCAGATGTCAAAAGTCAGCAAGTTTTATCTTGAAAAGGATGTATTTTAGGTGAGCTAATCATCGATCGTGATGATTAGCTTTACGTTTGACACCTCAGCCGATAATGTTGAGCAGCGCAGGCGTAAAAGCTCAATTATCTTACTGCACGAAGCTCTTCTTGAATAACTCGGCGCAGTACTGCTTCATCTAGCGGCTGTTTTACATTTGATAGATACTGTCGCAAAGCTTCATTTATCATAGTTTGATAACCTTTGCCAGCAGAGTCACTTCGTTCTCGAAAAACTTCTAACACATCATCATCAATATAAATTGTGATGCGAGTTTTACCTGTCTGGGGAATAACAGCACCCCGTTTTGCCTGACTAAAATCATATTCCGCTTTCATATTTTTGCCTCTCAGAACGTGTTGCAGGACGAGCTGAAATCAAGCGAATACAATTCTCTCGATCGGTGTAAACCACAACTAGCAACCGCCAGCGATAATCCATACCAATCACAACAAATCGTTGTTCCCCTTGAGCCGTTGCATCTTCAAAGGAAAGCGCGTTCGGGTCAAACAAAACTGCCTCAGCGTCAGAAAAGCTCACACCATGCTTTTGCTGATTAGTACCTGCTTTGTTTGGATCCCATTCAACTTCCATGAATATATTATATGTACAAAAATAGATTTCGTGCTAAACCCATTATGAAATCATGCTTGCCAATCAGTGATTCTGCCATCCTTAAAATGTCATATACCGCGCACTTCTCAATTGCTGAACCCACTCGACTTGATGATTTTTGCTCAAGGCTGACTGGCTAACTCTCTCAACCCGATCGCGTTGAGTAAATTTTGCCAATCTTGGGTTAGTTGAGGATCTTGAGGTTTGGTCGCTCGTAGATTTGCTAATGTGGTCAGGGCATCGTACCACAATCCACTTTCAGCATACAAGCCAACTTTGTCAGTGGGTGTGGCTCGATCGATCTGTTTGCTCAGATTGCGATCTAGCTCATTGCGTTGGATCCAACCTTCGACAAAAATTGGTCGTTGACCACTTGTACAACCCATGTTCAGCTCCAAGAACCAGTGATAGGGTTGATTAGGAGCTAAGGCTAAACTCGATTTAGGTACAGTAATTCGGATCATGCCTGGTGTTGACGCAGGCGCAATCTGGGAATTTTGATAGATGATCTTCTTCTCGCCTGGATTTGACTCATCCTGAAGCGTAAAGGAGATATCCATCAGTGCTGGTTTGGCATAGGGGACATAAAACCACAAGGTGGGATGCTCCATCTTGGTCAATCCCCAGACTTGATTGCCCTGTTCCGATCGATATTCAGGGACGATGGCAGTCAGTGGTTGAGAGATAACTGGGCAAGTACTTCTACTTGCGGCTGCGGCTCGACTACCAGCAATCCCCCGTGGCGGTGGGGGTGGGAGTCTAAACTTGATTGGTGCAGCCGTCACTCGTGGTGGTGGGGATGAGAGTCTAGACTTAATTGGTGCAGCCATCACTGTCCCCAAGTGTACCTGCAACGCGATCGGATAGCACCATAACCCCAATCCCAACCAGCCCAATCTCTTTCCAATTCTAGATTTCACGATTCCTGCTCCGCTCTAATAATGTTGTCATACTCCCCGTCCCGACGAAGGCAATCGCTGCTGGTACAAGTGGCAGCCAATGTCCTGATTGTAATAAAAGCAGACATGTTCCTGACAGAATGACGATCGCTCCTGCACCAGCCACTCCCAGATAGAGTGGACGACGCACGATCCAAATCAGCAATCCGCCACCTACAGCCATACCCCAGACTAGCAGGGTGTCTAGCCAGAATGGTGCGGTGTGGATCAGGGGTCTGCCATCGATCGCCGCAGCAATCAACTGACTGATCATTTGAGCTTGAACCACCACACCAGGAATTGACTGGATCTCGCCGCGATCGGTTGGATAAGGAATTGATAGACTATCCCCAAAACTGGGTGCAGTTGTGCCAATTAACACAATTCGATCTTTGAACAGATCTGGACTGATTCGTCCGCCTAAAACTTCTTTGAGCGTCACTCTGGGCGCGATGTCGATTGGAGTCGGAGTTGCCCGATAATTTAAGAGAATTTGGTTGCCGGATGAGTCAACTTTCTGATAGCCACCGCTGTGAGCTTCTAGAGGCGCGAATGTCAGCTTACCCAGCTTCCAGGCTTCGTTGGGTAAATACTCTAAGTTAATTCCTTTGGTAGCTAGATAGCGTAATGCTAACTGCACACTCAAGCCATAATGCGCAGCACAAAGTGAAGATGGGGGCGGATCTAAGGCAAGATAATGACGGCGGACTACTCGATCGGGATCGAGGAGGACATCGCTAAAACCCAAACTATTAGGTGATAATTCTGGCGGTGGAGCAACTCCAGGATCTCCTGTCTCGGCTTCGCTGACTTTACAGACACCCACAATCGCCTGATTGCCATCGCTAGTTCGCAGCAGTTTAGTCAAATCGGGTTCACTTTTGCTGACGGGATAATCTCGATAGATATCCAAACCAATCGCCAGTGGACGAGCAGCATTTAACTTAGCTAACAATTTTGCTAGAGATCGATCAGATAGCGAGCCGCGACGGGGTTCATTCTCGTAAGTTTGAGCCTGAAGATCGGCTTCTGTCACTGTGACGATCGCCATCCGTGGATCGGGTTTTTCGGCTGGACGCGATCGCATGAGTAGATCGAAAGCACTCAGTTCCCAGGTTTGGAGCATTCCCAGATAGCGAGTACCCATCACACAGCCAGTCACAGCAAGGCTAGCGACGATCGCCAACTGGATTTTCTCCAGTAGTTTGAGTGGCTGAGTTTGGACGAGCTGCTGAGGCACTGCGACTGGATCGCCTTGCAATCCTTGCCAAGTCAGTGAGGGCACAGCGGGATTCTGAAAGACGATCGGCAACCAGCTAGCGGCGGGAAATTCGCCTTCTAAGCCCTGTAAACTCTCCCGTGCTTGGCGGACTGAGGTATGTAGAGATTCGCCTGCTGCAAAGGTACTGAGGAAGCGTTTGAGGAACTCTTGGGCGACCCGATCGGGTACGGGTTCGCGCATGACGATCGATTGGGGTACATGCAACTGCTCCAGCTCGTAGGCTAATCCCAAGCCATCGCAGGAGTTGAAAATCGTCAGTTGCAATCCCTTGGCGATCGCCCGTTGCAATCCAAATCGCAGTTCGTCTAAAGTTAGGCTGTCGGTAGGATTGAGATAAATTCGTCCCTGTTGATGCTCGGTTTTACTATGTCCGGCAAAGAATAACAGATCCCAAGCTTCCTCCCACAGTCGATCGTATACCTGTTGTCTGGTGGGTTCAACTAGAAACACTACATCGGCATTGGGCACTGCGGAAATTGCCAACCGATCGGCTTCAGTATCGATGCCTTGACGATCGCCCAAAATTGCCAAAATTCTCACTTTATTAGTTTGGCGATCGGGTAAAGTAATTCGCTCAGGTGGACTACTGATCACCAATTCAGCCTGGGGATAGCGATCGATAAAATCCCAAAAATGCCAGGGCAAACGGTGCAACCGAGAATCTGTCGCCCGCAGCAGAATCTCAACTGGTTCTTGGGGCATCAGCGTCTCACGGAGCCGTCGTTCGATCGGTTGAAACTCCGGCGATGCCAACCAGCTCTGTACAGCCACTTTCAACTGCTGCTCACTGTTGCGACAAGTTTGAATCTGGGTTAATGTCCCAGTTTTCACTGAGATACTTTCGAGGGCAATTCGGCTCACGCCCAAGCTTTGATAATAGTCCTGTTGCCACTGGCTAAATAGTTGCAGTAAGCCCACAGCAGCAGGCAGTCCACCCGTTGCTTCTGTAAAAACTGGTGCGTTGCCTTCACTAATTTCTAATGTGACTCGAAAGCCTTGCTCTAGTGAGCCATCACATCTTAATACCGCCCGCTTACTCATAGCTGGAAACTCTCCGTCCGAGTTTCACCCGCACAAACGATCTCAATTTGAAATTGTTCGCCTGCATTTGCCCGAAATTGGAATTGAATAGTTTCAGTTACCGCCGCACTAGCTTTGCCGATTTCACTGCCATCGGTGGTTAATAAGCGCAGGCTGGTTGCTCCAGGTAACTGTGTCGCCCCAGTTGCGGGATGAATTTGGAGGTCGATCCGACTTTCAATATTACTAATCGCTGTAACTCCAATCACTAGCGCGATTTGTCCGGTAGCTAGGGTGTAAACCTTGCCGCGATAGAGATCGCTAGCTGCTAAAGTCGATCTGTCCCCGCGCACCGCAGTGGTGATTTGGGGTGGTAGTAATATTAAATCTAGAGTTTGCCAAATTGTTTCAATTTGACCTTGGAGCCAACCACTCAAGCGAGTAACTGCGGGAGTAGATTGTCCAGTTTGTCGTTGCTGGTACAGCCGTTGGAGTAGTTCAGGTTGCTCGACGATCGCTGCCCAGATTGCAAAGGGCACTGCCAAGCGAGGCAGGATTTCCGTGGGATTTCCCAGTCGATCGATTAATGGGGCGATTCGATCGGTTGCTAAAGCTGGAATCGGCGCGAGAGTCGCTCTTGTTGCTGTTACTGGATATCGATCGACAGTCAACCACAATCCATTCAAATCGGGATTGAGATCCTCACTATCTAGACAATAAGTTCGATCGATCGGATCGTAACCGCCGTGAGTTTTGAGCTGCTGATGGGTTGTGTATCCATAGATGTGGATCTGACTATTATCGCTATCTACCTGCACACCCAAATAATAATCCGCTGCCCAACTGGGAATATCCACCCATTCTTGGGGGACTTCTAGCTCTGAATGATCGATCGATTCCGTTGGAATTAGGGCGATGCGGGTTGTGCCAACTGTAATTATCGATCCATTAACTAGATCCCACACCATTGGCATCGATGCCGATGGGAGCCAAGCGGCAGCGGTGGGCAGATATTCAGCCTGTAGCCACGGCAAAATTGTATCCAGACAAGATTGATTGAGATCGGCATTCCATCGCCCGCCATCGTGAGTATAGGCTTGATTCTGCTGCCAAACAGTGGCTTGCCTGTCTGGTGAAATTTCCAATACCCAATCGGTGGGTTCGACGAATGCTGATAACATCATTATTTTTCGGGGGGTTTGGTGTTGTGTAAGTAAAAATAAAAGGGTCGAGAGTCGAGAGCGCAGTACCTGAATGGATCACAGAAATAAAACCCATCGGTTGAACTCTAAACCCCAGAACCTAAGCCCTGTCGATCAACCACTCTTTGAGCGTTGCACCGATACTTTTTAATTCGTTTGGATCGGGAATTTTATGCAACTGTAATTCGATCCACGCGAGTAATGCGGCAAGTAATTGGCTCTCTGCTTGCTTGATCCGGCGCGAAATTGTCGGCTGACTTACGTTGAGGTGATTGGATAATTCCTGCTGTGATAAACCGTCTCGGTAAAAGAGCTGAATAATTTCTTGGAGTTCAGGCTTGAGGCTATCTACAGCTTGTGTGAGAGTACGATTGAGTGCAGATTGCTGGGCGGTACGTCGATCGATCTCTTCTCGTTCAATTGCGGCATCGAGCAAGGATTCAGTTGCTGTATCAGTCAGATCGTCTTGAATTTCACCTGTACCTGCTTCGGGTTTGCTACGATTGAGCGAATCGATCGAGGGATATAGATACGATCGCGTCCACTGGGCTAGTTTCGTCACGCGGACTTCAATCTGAGCAGGGGTTAGAGCGGCTCCTGGAGTGGCTAATTGATCCTGACGCTTAGTATTGTACAATTCGCCGATCGCCTGCCAGGTGCTCGAATCTGGTGGGGGTAATTTGTGGGAGTTGCTGTCTGGCGGAATATAGAGAGTTTTGAAACAGAACAACGCAAATTGGTACTGGGCAGCTTCTGGCTCCACAACGCCGCGATGCAAGAGCACTTCGCCGATCCGTTTTTTGCTCACCTTGCGCAATAGTGACCAATCACTGCACACATCAGCCGCCTGTTTCTGTCTGAGCAGATCTTTGAGCGTATTTGTCAGGATTAGTTTGGCATAGGTTTTGAAACTACCGCCGCGATCTGGTGTGAAGCTTTTGAATACTCGCGGAATTTCACTATTGACAATCTGGAAATAGTCAGCCAGAGTATACTCCGCTGATTCCAGTCGCCGCGTCATTTCTTTGGCAATCCAAAAACATACCTCCTGAAGATAGGCAGTGAGATGCGACGGGGCGAGGGGATGTTTGGCGTGCTGTTGATGCCAATAAATCGCCAGATGATCCGCCTGCTGCTCCGGCGTACTTGCTAATTGTCGCTGCACATTTCTTTGCAACCTCGGATCGTCGATCCACCGACAAAATCGATCGTCCTCTAGCAGTGCAAAGGTTGAAAATAGTTCGATTAGTCGATCGCGAGGACGCATATTGTCTAATGGTGGAAAAATACTGAATAGAAAAACAAACTAGATCGTATCTATGGTTAATACTAATTTAACTATAATCTAAAAAATTTAATATTTTTCAATTAAATGGCGGATGAATTATCTATTGATTGCGACAAATGGCTTATCTTTCAACCGTGAAAATGTTTAGATGAAATATAGATTATTATTTTTGTATACTGAATAAGCTGAGATTACCATCTATTTTAACTCCTAATCGCCTGAAGTGGATATTTCGCTGGACTAGCAGCGGGATCTGCCAACTGGTCTAAAATTATTGACTCGTGATTTTAGATTCAGACGACCAACAAGAATTAAATTTACTATTTTAGATAACTTCCGATCGATCAGTCCAACTACCCGAATTCCCAGCAAGTCACAACTTATCTTAATAACTATCGATCGACCATGTTCCAATCAATTTTACGACTCAATTTATTTTCATTATTATCTACAAGTTCGATGGGGATTCTGTTGTTCCTAAATATCACAGCAGTCAGATCGATCGCTCAGACACCACCAGCTCTGCCGAATCCAGACTTCCAAAGACCGACGTTGCCACCTACCCAGCCGCCACAACCGATTCTGCCACCTTCACCGGAAATCATCCCCAGTACTCCACCATCTAATCTGCCGACTCAACCCGTTGCGCCGAGCGGATTGCCTGAATTGATCGTAATTAAGCAGTTTAAAATCACTGGTAATACTGTTTTGAGCGATGCCGATCTCGCTCAAATTACCGCTAGATTTACGAATAAACCCCTAGATTTTGCCCAGCTCCTCCAAGTCTCTAGCGAAATCACCCAGCTCTACGTCAAGAATGGCTACATCAACTCTGGAGCCTATATTCCTGGCGATCAATCCTTTGATGCTCAAGGAGGGACGATCGAGATTAAAGTAATTGAAGGTCGAGTCGAAGATATTGTCGTAACTGGTACCCAGCGGCTAGATCCCAATTATATCAAAAGTCGAATTGCCCTGAGTGCGGGGCCAATTCTCAAGATCGATCGACTAATTGAGGGGTTGCAACTGCTCCAACTCGATCCGTTAATCAAAACTATCAGCACCGAACTAGTCAGCGGACAGCAACCTGGGACTAGTATCGTCCAGCTCAAAGTCAGCGAGACTCCCAATTGGCAAGCTGGCATCAATATCGCCAATAACCGCACCCCCAGCGTCGGCGAAATTCAAGCCCAACTGTCGGCATCACAAAACAATCTCACCGGAATTGGGGATGGCTTGGGGGTCTCTTATGGCAAGAGTTCGGGTAGCAGCGTCTTGGACTTGAACTATACATTGCCGCTCAATCCTCGCAATGGTACCCTGCGGCTGCAATATAGCAACTCTGCCAGCAAGGTGATCGAATCACCATTCGATCAGTTAGATATTAATAGTGCTGGACAAGACTTTGGCTTGACTTATCGCCAACCACTGATCCAAACTCCCGCCCAGGAATTTGCGCTGGGGGTCACATTAGCACGCAGAGAGACAAACACTGGCTATCTCCAGTCGGTAATTGGCGAGCGCATTCCCTACCCGACACCTGGAGCAGATCCGACGGGGGCTACTAGGGTGACAGCAGCACGGTTTTTTCAGGACTATACCGTCAAAGATACCCAGCAAGTTTTTGCCCTGAGATCCCAACTCAGTCTGGGTGTAAATGCCCTTGGTGCGACGATCAATTCCAGTTCGCCCGATAGCAAATTCTTGACTTGGCGGGGACAGGCTCAATACGTTCGCGCTCTGGCTCCCAATAGTATTTTACTGGTCAAGCTAGAGAGTCAACTGGCAGATCGACCCCTATTAGCCCTTGAGCAAATCGGGCTGGGCGGACAAGATACCGTGCGGGGTTATCGTCAGGATCTATTACTCGCAGACAATGGGGTGATTGCTAGTGCTGAAGTTAGGTTGCCGATCTTCGCTAGCCCTGAGCGCAAGCAAGTTTTGCAAGTAGTGCCCTTTCTCGATTTTGGCTGGGGCTGGAATAAACCAAATAATCCCAGTCCCAATCCGACTCCAAGTACGATTGCTTCTGGGGGCTTGGGATTGCGTTATCAAGCTGGCGATAATTTCAGTGCCAAATTAGATTATGGAATTCCATTTACTTCAGTTGATGCAATTAAGCGGACTGCCCAAGAGAAGGGATTTTATTTCTCAGTTAATTACAATCAATCATTCTAGATTTAATTGAGTAGAAATCAGCGATGGGAGCAGCCTATTTTGATGCGGAGGTTATTTGCCCTCACCCTAAATCCCTCTCCCTCAGGGAGCTACCGTGTATACACATCTCTAGAAATATGCAAAGTTGGCGTGAATCCCCCTAAATCCCCCTTGGAAAGGGGGACTAAGATCCGGATCAGAGCAAGCTTTCCAAGGGGGTTGGGGGATTCGGATCTACGCATCAACGCATCAACTCAAACCGACTTGTGTATACACGTTAGCCCTCAGGGAGAGGGACTTTGAATCCGGCTCCCTTCTCCCTCAGGGAGAAGGGCTGGGGATGAGGGCAATCAACCTCCGCATCAAACAATTATCCCTCCGCGATTTAAAGATATATCCGTCAACTATTAACTAATAACCAATGAATTATTCCAAACTATATCTGGCGATCCTCTGCATTGCTATCCCCACAATCTTGCCCGCGACTGCGAGTAATTTACCTCAGATTTCCACATCAACTGCGGCAACTACCACTGTAGATCCAAGTAGCAATTCCCCACTCACAGCCGCCCAAACATTAAATCAACGCGGAACCGAAGCTCTAGCCGCAGGAAAACCAGATCAGGCTCTGGCTGATTGGCGACAAGCGCATAAACTATATGCCCAAGCTAAAGATCAGCAGGGAATGATCGGCACTAAAATCAATCAGGCTCAAGCTCTCCAATCATTGGGATTTTATCGTCAAGCCCTGCTAAATCTGCAAGAAGTTAATGGTAAGCTCCAGCAACAGCCAGATTCGCAGCTCAAAATGCAGGGCTTACTGGGATTAGGAAACTCCCTCCGTGCTCTCGGCATCCGTGAACAAAAAACGACAATTGCCAGCCAAGGTATCACTTTAGGGTCAAAAGAAACACTTGCTCAAGCCCTGAAAATTGCCACAGCTCGCCAAGATCGGGCGGCGATCGATCGCATCAATCTCAGCTTAGGAACTACCCTCAATCTGATTGGTGGTACAGAGCAAGAGCAAGCCGCGATCGATACCTATCAAAAGATCGCTCCAGATGCTGCCCCCTTGGTCAGAATCCAGGCTCAAATCAATTTATATCGAATTCAATCCCAGCCGTCCCAACGGACGGCTCCGAATACGCTGACGTTCTTAACTGATACGCGCAAGACTTTAGACGCGATCGCACCGAATCGGAGTACGATTTATGCTTATATTAATCTAGCTGACGCTATTAAAAAGAATCAAGAAACTAACGACCCCGATCAAGAAATATTGATTCCAGTTGCCCGATTATTAGGTACAGCGATCGAGCAATCAAGAGCAATTAAAGATACCCGTGGTGAAGCTCAAGCAGTGGGAGCGTTGGGTAACTTGTATGCTCTAACGGGGCAGAATCAAGAGGCGAAAAAGCTCACTCAGAAAGCTTTAATAATTGCGGAAAATTTACCAGCTCCCGATTTAGCTTATCGACTCGATCGACAATTGGGTAAGATTATTATGGCGAGCAATCCTAATGAGCGCGATCTTGAAGTTGCGACTTCTGCCTATCGTCAAGCCATCAATCATCTCAAATCACTGCGAAACGATCTCAATGCGATCGATGCCGATGCCCAATTTTCATTCCGCGATGATGTCGAACCAATTTATCGGGAATATGTCAGTCTCCTCCTCAGAGATGGTCAGAAAATATCTGAGCAAAACTTAGTTACTGCTCGCGATTTAATTGAATCATTGCAAGTAGCTGAATTAGAGAACTTCCTCCGCCAAGGCTGTTTGGATACCTACACAGTTCAACTCGATAAAATCGATCGATCGGCAGCAGTCATCTATCCGATTATTTTACCCGATCGAGTGGCGACAATTGCCTCTATACCTGGACAGCCATTACGCTACTACAGTCAAAAAATAGCTGCGACAACCGTTGAAGAAACTGTTGCTAGCTTACAAAAGCAGATTCAATCTCCCAACTTTGATGAACGAGCTTTTAAACAGCAGTCAAAGCAAATCTACGATCTGCTCTTGGCACCATTGGCGAAAAACTTAGCCGCTACTAACACTAAAACTTTAGTTTTTGTGTTGGATGGAGCTTTTCAGAATATTCCGATGTCAGTATTATATGATGGCAACAAATACTTAGTTGAAAGCTATAGTCTTGCCTTAACGCCAGGACTACAATTAGTACCGCCCCAAGAGTCCACAGATCGGAGTCGATCTCAAGCATTACTAGGCGGTATTTCTGAAGGTAGACAGGGATTTTCACCATTACCAAATGCTAAAACTGAGATTGACTTAATTTCGCAGATATTACCTCATCAAAAACTATTTAATGACAAATTTACCAGCACGCCAGTCTCCACCAATCTAGTTGCTAGCAACGCTCCATTCGTGCATTTTGCCACACACGGACAGTTTAGTTCCAAAGCTGAAGATACTTATATTTTGACCTGGGACAACAAATTAAATCTCGATCAATTTAGCAATCTGCTCAAAGATCGAGGCAGTCGATCCGGTAATGCGATCGATTTATTAGTATTAAGTGCTTGTCAAACAGCTACAGGCGATAAACGCGCCACATTAGGCTTGGCAGGGGTAGCAATCAGGGCACGAGCTAAAAGTACGATCGCGTCTTTATGGTCGGTTAGTGACGAAGCTACCCAAGATTTGATGGTCAATCTTTACAAGAACTTAGCTACTAAAAATCTCAGCAAAGGTGAATCATTACGTCAAGCACAACAAACATTACTCCAGAATCCTAAATATCGTTCCCCATATTTCTGGGCACCATTTGTCCTAGTCGGTAATTGGCAATAAATCACGTAGGGGCAGGTTCATGCTAAAAATTCCAAATACCAAAATCAACCTCAACCAAAACCTGCCCTCCCCACCAGAATTTGTGCATGGTTTATCGATCGAGACACCAATATCACAGAGCAGATTTTATTTAATCACGTAGGGGCAGGTTCATGCTAAAAATTCCAAATCCACAAATCAACCTCAAACAAAACCTGCCCTCCCCACCAGGGTTCGTGCATGTTGTATCGATCAAAATACCAATATCACAGAGCAGATTTTATTTAGTCACGTAGGGGCAGGTTCATGCTAAAAATCCCAAATACCAAAATCAACCTCAAACAAAACCTGCCCTCCCCACCAGAATTTCTGCATGTTTTATCGATCGATCGAGACACCAATATTACTATTGCGGAGGGCGGGTTTTGTTTACACGTTATTGTCACAGCAAGCATCTACAGCATGAACCCGCCCCTACAGATGGTTGATAATAGATTATTTTTAATATGAAATACAACCATGATTTACATCATCGCCGTTCTATTCGATTGAGAGAATATGATTATTCCCAAGCTGGAGCTTATTTTATTACGATTTGCACCCACGATCGATCGTCTATTTTTGGTGAAATCATTGATGGTCAGATGATTGATAATCAATTGGGTGATATTGTCAGATCTCGTTGGCAAAAACTATCCAAATGTTATCAAAATGTAGAACTAGATGCGTCCATTCTCATGCCCAACCATCTACACGGCATCATTGTATTGCACAACACACCATCAGAATTTGCCACACCGATATCTGAAATAATTAGAGGATTTAAAACATTTTCTGCTAGGCAAATTAATAAAATCTGCGATCGTAAAGGAATCCCACTATGGCAAAGAAATTATTATAAACGTATTATTAGAACCGAATATGAATTAACCAATGTCAGAAATTACATCATCAACAATCCAACCAATTGGCATACCGACACCAACCACACCAAATGATCGCACCAACCCGTAGGGGCGGGTTCATGCAAACTAATATCGTCGTGCAATTAACCTCAAACAAAACCCGCCCTACCCCACCAACAACACCCAAATCATCCCTTGATATACAATTTCATCTAAAATTAAAAACATCATGAAATCTAAATTTTCACTATCTTTCTTAACCTTAACCAGTCTAGTCGTCAGCACTCAAACTGCAATCGCTCAACAAACTCCAACTGCCCCACCTTACACACCTTCTAATCGCACTCCGGTAGCCGACAGCACTCTCGGCACGCAAGTATCGGGAGCTGGTGGTAATTTTGGTATCACAGGCGGAGTGAATAAAGGTCAGACTTTATTCCACAGCTTCACTGATTTTTCGGTGCCGACAAATGGACAGGCAAATTTTCTCAATCCTGTCGGCAATCGGGATATTATTACCCGCGTCACGGGGAATTTATTCTCAGATATTAATGGGTTGGTGAATACGAATGGAGCAAATTTCTTTCTAATTAATCCCAATGGGGTCGTATTTGGCACCAATGCTCAATTAAATGTGGGACGCGCATTTGTAGCGAGTACGGCGAATGGAATTGATCTAGTCGGTGGCGGCGGTGCGATTACGTTTGGGACTAATCCTAATGGTGATGCGCCATTATTAAGTGTTGCGCCGAATGTGTTGTTTGACGTTTCTCGCTTGAATCTGGGTGGGGGAAGTGGAGCGATTAGTAATTTTGGGACATTGCAAACTACGAATCCAAATCAATATATCGGCTTGATTGGTGGGAATGTCAGCCTGAATGGTGGACAAATTATTGCATCAAGTGGGCGAGTAGAGTTAGGTGGATTATCAGTAGCCGGAGGTGTGACGTTTGGGACACAAGGGCAGGCACAATTGCCGACTAATATCTCGCGAGGGGATGTATCGCTGACGAATGGAGCGAGAGTAGATGTAGGTGGGGGTGGGAGTGGTGATGTTGCCATCAATGCGCGGAATGTGAACATTTTGGGTGGGAGTGTAGTCGCCAGTGGGATTGGAACGGGTTTCGGAACACCAGCAACTGTGGCAGGAGATGTCAAAGTCAATGCCACAGGGGATGTTACGGTAGCTGATGGTGGGGGTATTGGCACTAATGTGTCACAGGGAGCAGAGGGGAAAGGGGGTGGGGTGGAGATTACTGCTGCCAACCTCGCTGTAACTAATGGGGCACAATTAACTGCCAGTACTAGTGGAAAAGGGGATGCGGGGAATGTCAAGATTACCGCATCCGGTAACATCCTGTTTGATAATGGTGATGCACTCAGTACGGTAGAAAAGGATGCAGAGGGGAAAGGGGGTGGGGTGGAGATTACTGCTGCCAACCTCGCTGTGACTAATGGGGCACAATTAACTGCCAGTACTAGTGGAAAAGGGGATGCGGGGAGTGTCATAGTGGCGGCTAAAGATGCTGTTTTTCTTACGGGTGGACAAACTGCCATTTTCAGTAGTGTGGAATCTGGTGGTGTCGGCAATGGTGGCAATATCGTCATAGATGCTGGTTCTCTCTCACTCAAAGATGGTGCTCAACTGCTCACAATTACTCGTGCCGCATCTACGACTCAACCAGCCGGACGAGGAAATGCGGGTAATGTCACTGTCAAAGCATCTGGTGCTGTAGATATTGCTGGTATCAGTGGGACACTTTCCAGTGGAATTCGTAGTGAGGTGGAAACTGGGACGGTTGGAAATGGTGGCAATATTACAGTCGATGCTGGCTCTTTATCCCTACGAGATGGTGCCAGATTTTCAGCTTCAACATTTGGACAGGGGAATGCCGGAAATGTCCTAGTGACAACTAAAGATGCTGTTTCTCTTGCGGGGGGACAAACTGCTATGTTCAGTAGTGTGGAAGCAGGAGGTGTCGGCACTGTTGGCCTTATCACCATAAATGCTGGTTCTCTCTCACTTAAAGACGGTGCTCAACTATTAACAACTATTAACGAAGCATCTTCGACTCAACCAGCCGGAAAAGGGGCTGGGGGTACTGGTGTGATTGGAGGTATCGTTTTGATCAAAGTGTCTGGTGCTGTAGATATTTCTGGTACCAACGGTACACTTCCTAGTGGAATTATTAGTCAGACAGGTACGGGGACAGTTGGAAATGGAGGCAGTATTATTATTGATGCCAATTCTTTTTCTTTACGAGATGGTGCTCAAATTATAGTATCAACTGCTGGGACAGGAGACGCTGGAAATGTCCTAGTGACGGCTAAAGATGCTGTTTCTCTTGTTAAGGGGGATATCCTCAGCACGGTGAAATCAGGCGGTGTCGGCAATGGTGGCATTATCTTCATAGATGCTAGTTCTCTTTCACTCAAAGATAGTGCTCAACTTGCAGCCTCAACATTTGGACAGGGAAATGCCGGAAATGTCCTAGTGACGGCTAAAGATGTCGTTTCTCTTACGGGTGGAAAAACCGCTATTCGCAATAATGTAGAAACAGGGGGAGTTGGCAATGGGAGCTTGATTGGTATAAATACTCGCTCTCTATCCCTACAAGATGGTGCTCAACTTCAAGCCCTAACATTTGGACAGGGAAATGCCGGAAATGTCCTAGTGACGGCTAAAGATGCCGTTTCTCTTACGGGTGGAAAAACTGCTATGTTCAGTACTGTGGAATCTGGGGGTGTCGGAAAGGGTGGCAATATCGATGTTAATGCTGGTTCTCTCTCACTCAAAGATGGTGCTCAACTGCTCACAATTACTCGTGCCGCATCTACGACTCAACCAGCCGGACGAGGAAATGCAGGTAATGTTACTGTCAAAGCATCTGGGGCTGTAGATATTGCTGGTATCAGTGGGACACTTTCCAGCGGAATTCGTAGTAATGTGGAAACTGGGACGGTTGGAAATGGTGGCAATATTACAGTCGATGCTGGCTCTTTATCCCTACGAGATAGTGCCAGATTTTTCGCCTCAACATTTGGACAGGGGAATGCCGGAAATGTCACTGTGACGGCTAAAGATGCTGTTTCTCTTACGGGTGGACAAACTGCTATGTTCAGTAGTGTGGAATCTGGGGGTGTCGGAAAGGGTGGCAATATCGATGTTAATGCTGGTTCTCTCTCTCTCAAAGATGGTGCTCAACTGCTCACAATTACTCGTGCCGCATCTACGACTCAACCAGCCGGACGAGGAAATGCAGGTAATGTTACTGTCAAAGCATCTGGGGCTGTAGATATTGCTGGTATCAGTGGTACATCTCCCAGTGGAATTCGTAGTAATGTGGGAACGGGAACGGTTGGAAATGGTGGCAATATTACAGTCGATGCTGGCTCTTTATCCCTACGAGATGGTGGTCAACTTAGTGCATCAACTTTTAACAAGGGAAGTGCTGGAAATATACTGCTTAACGGTGGCAAAGTCCTCTTAAACAAAGGTAATATTGTCTCAACGTCATCTAGTACTACGGGTGGCAACATCACTATTAAGAACACAGATTATTTGATTTTACAAAATAATAGTTCTGTTACTACTAATTCTGATAGCACTGCAAAAGAGGGTAATGGTGGCAATATCAGCATTACTAGTCCTGCAATTGTTGCTGTTCCAGGAAATAACGATATCACCGCGAATGCTAATCAGGGTGCAGGTGGTCAAGTTAAGATCTCTAGCCAAGGCTTATTTGGGATCCAATCTCGACCCAAAGGACAAGAATCTGCCTTCACCAACGATATTACTGCCAGTTCTACCTTTGGACAGGATGGCGCAGTCAATATCAGTACCCCAGGGACAGATCCAGGCAAAGACAGTACTAAACTCCCAAATGTAACCACTGATGCTAGTAATCAGATCTCTCAAGTCTGTAATACCAGCAACCGCCAGAATAAACTAACCGTAACCGGACGCGGGGGGCTACCACCCAATGCCAATGACCCTTTGACTAGTGATGTCGTCTGGCAAGATGCCCGTGCCAATAGCCCTCAGCCAGTAGCTAGCAGTGCAACGACTAATCCAGCCAAACTAGCAGCTCCCGCAGTGGGTTGGGTATTTGATGGCAAAGGGAAAGTTACCCTTGTTGCTGCTCGTACCCAGGGGCAGCAACAAGGGACTAGTGCTGTGTGTCCGAATCTGACCAAATAAATATCTGGCGTTGCTGAATTGGAGTGTGATTTGCCCTCACCTCCGGTTCCGGCTCCCCTCTGTCTTGTCGTTTTTTTATATCTCCCCCAGGAGAATAAAAACGCCGCTCCCAAGCTTGGAAGAGCAGGGTGGATTAGTTGTCAGCGGAGAATATTTGAAACCCTAGTTCTTCGTTATCAACCACCCGCAGATAAATCGCGGGCTACTAGTAAAAGTCCACTTAAGTGGACTTACTGAAAAATAAAGTACCAATATTTCTAGAGATCGGTTTTCTCCTTGCGGAGAGGCTACGCCAACGACTACGCTCAACCTCCGAGGGTTGAGCGTAGTCGTTGGCGAATAGCCTACCGTAGGTAAAACCCGGTGTGCTGGTACTTTATTAAATGGCATGTCCCTTAAGTGGACTTCCTGACATTAGCCCGCACTTGAGTCGCGGGCGGTTAGCAACGAAGCAACAAGATACTAGATTTTATTCCCTCACTCCAATAAAAACACAATGAAACCTAAATTCTGGCTATCGTTTCTCACCCTCACAAACGTAGTTGCCAACACCCAAACTGCCCAAGCTCAAACCTATCAACCCACTAATCGGATTCCCGTTAGCGATAACACTCTCGGTACGCAAGTATCGGGAACTGGTGGTAATTTTGAGATCACAGGTGGGTTGAATAGGGGGCAGACTCTATTTCATAGTTTTACTGATTTCTCAATTCCGACGAATGGACAGGCTAATTTTCCCAAGCTAGTCGGCAATCGAGATATTATTACCCGCGTGACGGGGAATTTATTCTCAGATATTAATGGATCATTAAATACTAATGGGACAAACTTTTTACTGATTAATCCTAACGGTGTTGTCTTTGGCACCAATGCTCAGTTAAATGTCGGCAAAGCATTTGTTGGCAGTACTGCTAATAGTATCAATCTAGTTGATGCTGCGGGGAAATCCTTCAACTTTGGAGTAAATAGGGCTGGAGATGCAGCGTTATTGACGGTCAATGCTAATGTGTTATTCAATCCTGGTAGATTGACTATCGGCACTAATATTTCAGGTAATAGGGGAATTGAGAATTATGGCACTTTAAAAACACCTAATGATAATCAATACATTGGTCTAATTGGTGGGAATATTACTCTTAATGGTGGAAATATTATCGCTCCAGGTGGGCGAGTAGATCTAGGGGGATTGAATACTGCTGGGACGATCGATATTAATAATCAGGGATTAGGATTTGCAGGTAATAATCTAACTCGGAGTGATGTTTCATTGCTCAATGGAGCGCAGGTAAATGTTGCTGCTAATCAGGTACTCGGAACGGTTAATACCTTTAGTAGCGATGTGGGCAATCTGGGCAGTCGGATTAATATCAATGCTAATAATGTACAGATTGTTAATAATCGATCGACATTAAATGCTGCACCATCAGTTATAGTCGCAGGTTTAAATCAAGATTCGGGGACTAAAACTACGGCTACTGGGGGAATTAATCTTGATACAACTGGGCGAGTTTCACTGAATAATGGTGGGATTTTTAATGGGGTTAGTCCTGGCGCAACAGGACAGCTTGGTGATATTAATATTGCTGCCAATTCGATCGATATCGCTAATGGCTCAAAGATTTGGTCCCGAGGAGAGGGGAGTGGGAACAGTAGCAATATCAATATTAAAGCAGTTGAGGATATAGCTATTTCTGGTACTGAAAATCGAACTTTACTACAAGGGAATATTACAGGGGATTTGTCTGCAATATACGCTAGTAATGAGGGACGCGGTGATGCTGGAAAAATAACGATCGATACTCCAGGCAATTTAACTGTTACTAATCGCGGGGGGATTTCTAGTTATATTGGTGGCACTGGAATTGGTAACACTCAAGGCATCAGCATTAAGGTTGGCAATCTGAGCGTGACAAATCTGAGTAATATTGGGTCGGTTATCTTTAGTGGTAAAGGTAATGCTGGTAATATTGATGTCAAAACTACGGGCAATTTAACAATTTCTGGAACCGATAATCGATCCATACTAGAGGTAAGTCGAGATCCCTTATCAGCAATATTAACTATTAATCGTGGACAAGGTGATGCAGGGAAAGTTACGATCGATACTAATGGTAGCATATCAGTTGCTAATCGTGGTGGCATCTTGAGTTCGATCGGTCAATTAGGCGTAGGAGATAGTAAAGGCATCGGAATTACAGCTAACAATATTAAGATTGGAAACTTTAGTACTGTACTTGCCGATAATAATGGTAATGGTAGTGCTGGCAATATCAATATTAAAACTACCGGAGATATAACTGTTTCGGGAACAGACGATCGATCGATCATTAAAGGTAAGGAGTCAAGTTCATTCTCCTCAATATCAAGCGTGATTAAGGGCAAGGGAACTACTGGAAAAATCAAGATCGATACCCAGGGTAATTTATCCTTAGATAATGTCAGTGTGATTTCTAGCTCAGTTGTCGATACTGGAGCTGGGAATAGTCAAGGCATAAATATTACTGCTAAAAATATCGGAGTGAGTAATCTTAGCACCATTGAAACGAGTACCTATGGTGGCACGGGTAATGCTGGAAATATTGATATTAAAACAACAGGTAATCTCACTCTTTCTGGAAGTGACAATCCAGGTTTTGTCCAAAGAACATCCATTCCGCTGGGTCAAATATCGAGTTTTACCAATGGTAAGGGTAATGCTGGTAGAATCACGATCGATGTCCAAGGAGACTTGTCAATCTCTAATCGATCTGGAGTTTTTGCCACTATTCTGAAACAAGGCAACGGGAATAGTCTAGGGATCAAGATTAATGCTAGCAATGTAAATATCAGTAATATTAGTGCGATCGAATCTATCAATTTTCCAGGTGGAAAGGGTAATACTGGCAATATCGATATCACTAGCAAAGGCGATGTCAATCTCACTGGTAATTCTAGAATATCTAGTAGTAACGAAAGTCAAGACGAAGCTGCAAATATTTCAGTCACTGGCGATCGAGTTAGGTTAAATAATAGCGTCATCTTTGCTGAAGCTGCTGGTACCAAAGGGGGTAATATTCAACTAAATCTAAACAACCAACTGCTATTAAGAAATACCAGTAAAATTTCAACCACTTCTAATAGCAAAGGTAAAAATGGTAACGGTGGAAATATCACGATTAATAGTCCCCTAATTATCGCCGCACCAGGTACCAACAACATTTCAGCTAATGCCTTTGCTGGCAATGGTGGCAAGGTAAATATTACCAGCCAAGGATTATTCGGAATTCAATATCGCCCAATTGGATTGGATACTGCGAGTAATATTACCTCCAGTTCTACCTTCGGACAGAGCGGAGCAGTCAATATCGAGACTCCAGGCGCAGATCCAGGTAAAGACAGTACCGAACTCCCAAATGTAACCACTGATGCCAGCAATCAAATCTCCCAAGTGTGCAGTGCCAGCAACCGCCAAAATAAACTCACCGTAACGGGGCGAGGCGGACTTCCACCCAACGCCAACGACCCGTTGACTAGTGATGTCGTCTGGCAAGATGCCCGTGCTGCCAGCCCTCAGCCAGTAGCCAGTAGTGCCACGACTAATCCAGCTAACCGAATCGCCCCTGCCGTCGGTTGGGTATTTAATGGCAAAGGTAAAGTCACCTTACTTGCTGCGGGTACCCAGGGACAGCCGACAGGAACCAGTGTTGCTTGTCCAATTCATTGAGTGCATTCCAGCCGTTAGCCCACACCCCCAACCCCTCTCCCAAGCTTGGGAGAGGGGAGCCGGAGCCAGAGGCGACGGCGGGGTGAGGGCATTCCAACCTCGCACTCCGCAAAAGTTTCCGAATTTAGAATTGCTGCCAAGTAGTAGGTAATGAAATGTCCCTCACCATCCCAACAAAAACACCATGAAAACTAAATTCTGGCTATCGCTGCTCACTCTCACAAACGTAGTTGTCAACACCCAAACTGCTCAAGCTCAAACCTATCAACCTAGCAATCGCACCCCTATCAGCGACAACACTCTTGGGACACAAGTATCGGGAACTGGCGGTAACTTCAACATCACAGGTGGAGTAAGTAAGGGGCAGACTCTATTCCACAGCTTCACTGATTTTTCGGTGCCGACAAATGGACAGGCAAATTTTCTCAATCCAGTCAGTAATCGAGATATTATCACCCGCGTAACTGGTAATTTATTCTCAGATATTAATGGGTTAGTAAATACGAATGGGGCGAATTTCTTTCTAATTAATCCCAACGGAATTGTATTCGGCACAAATGCTCAATTGAATGTGGGTAAAGCATTTGTGGGGAGTACAGCCAATAGTCTTGATTTAGTTGGTGGGGATCAAACGATTAAGTTTGGAGCTAATCCGAATGGAGACGCACCACTATTGAGCGTTGCACCAAATGTGTTGTTTGATGTTTCGCGCTTGAATCTGGGGGGTGGGAATGGACAAATTAGCAATTTTGGGACGTTGCAAACTACCAATCCAAATCAATATATCGGTTTGATTGGTGGGAACATCAACATGAATGGAGGACAAATTAATGCTCCAGGTGGGCGAGTTGATGTAGGCGGATTATCAGCATTTGGCACAGTTAGTTTGGGAACAGATCTAAATAATCTCAGGGCAAAGTTTCCAGAAAATGTAGCGAGAGGAAACGTGTCACTGACTGACAAAGCGAGAATTAATGTTGCTCAAACTGTCGGTGGTGGCGGAATTATAGAGATTAATGCAGGTTCTTTATCGTTAGCTAGTGGCTCTCAAATTGACACGTCAACTTCGGGAAATCAGAGTGCTGGCAATATTAACATTACAGCAAAAGATGGTGTTTCCTTGACAGATTCTGGTACTAGAATTAGCAGCAGTATAAATGTGGGTGGTGCAACTGAAAAAAGCGGCGATGTCAATATCAAGGTCACATCTGGTTCTCTATCACTAGCTAATGCTGCTCAAATTGAAACTTCGGTTTCGGGAAATGGAAGAGCGGGTGACGTTAACATTACAGCAAAAGATGGTGTTTCTCTGACAGGTGCTGGTACTAAAATTAGTAGCAGCATAAATGCGAAGGGAGAGGGTAAAAAAAGTGGTGATATTAATATCTTTGAATCTGGTTCATTGTCATTAGCTAATGCTGCTCAAATTGAAACTTCGATTTCAGGATTAGCGGATGCTGGTAATATAAATATCGTGGTGAAAGATGCTGTTTCCATTGCTGATTTTAGTAAAATTAGTAGCAGTGTAAAAACAGGTGGTGAGGGCAATATTGGAAATGTAAATTTCAATATTGGCTCCTTATCTTTAATTAATAATGCTCAAATTGATACATCAGCTTCAGGACTTTCCGCAGCAGGTAATGTCAATATCACAGCCAAAGATGCTGTTTCCCTTACCGACTCTAGCAAGATTAGTAGCAACTTAGACATTGGAAAAGAAGGTGTTGGGGGAAAGATCAATCTCTCTGCTGGATCTCTATCATTAATTAATAAGTCCCAACTGGAAGTTTCAACCTCAGGCAAAGGCGATGCAGGTAATGTGAGTTTAAACGTGACAAATGCTGCTTCTTTTACGAACCTCAGCAGAATTAATAGTAGCGTCAACCAAGGTGCGGAAGGTAATGGAGGTCAGATTGGCATCAAAGCTGGTTCTGTATCTCTAACTAATGGTGCTCAATTTGTCGCATCAACATTGGGACTGGGAACTGCCGGAAGTATCAATATAAATGCAACAGATAACATTACGCTATCAGGATCAAACAACTCAACTTCTAGTGGCTTATTTGTTAGTTCGCTCGGCAGGGGTGTCACTGGGGATATCGGCATCAGCGCATCTAAAATAGTCCTAGACAATGGTGCGACAATCGAAGCTTTTTCCCGTGCAGATAGTGCGGGGAATATCAGAATTGGTGATAAAACTATTGCTAATACTGATTTACTGCTACTTCGACGCGGCAGTAAAATTGCCACTAACGCAGAAGGAAATGCGGCTTTTCAAGGTGGTAACGGGGGAAACATCACCATCAATTCAAAATTAATTGTCGCCGCTCCCAATGAAAACAGTGATATTACTGCCAATGCGATCGAAGGTAAAGGTGGTAAGGTCACTATTAACTCCCAAGGTTTGTTTGGGATCCAATTTCGTCCGCGCCAAACTAACGGCAACGATATCACCGCCAGCTCTGATTTTAATCAGCAAGGCACAGTCGGCATCGAAACCCCAGGCACAGATCCAGGCAAAGACAGCACCAAGCTCCCAAATGTCACCACCGATGCCAGCAATCAGATCTCTCAAGTCTGCAACACTAGCAACCGCGAGAATAAACTAACCGTAACAGGGCGCGGGGGTTTACCACCCAACGCTAATGACCCATTGACTAGTGATGTCGTCTGGCAAGATGCCCGTGCTGCTACCAGTCAGCCAGCCGCCAGTAGTGCAACGACTGATTCAGCCAAACTAATCCCTCCCGCTGTGGGTTGGGTATTTAATGGCAAAGGTAAAGTCACTTTAGTAGCGGCAAATACTCAAGGGCAACCGACGGGGACTAGGGTTGTTTGTCCAAGTAAATAATTAAGAGTTGTAGGGTGCGTTACTGCGTCAGCATCACGCACCATCACAATAAATGATAAGCAAATTTAGATCGACAGCTTTAGATATTATTATCTCAATAAAAATACATGAAAACTAAATTTTGGCTATCCTTTCTGACTCTAACTAACGTTGTTGCTACTACCCAAACTGCCCAAGCTCAGACATACACACCTACCAATCGCAATCCGGTAGGTGATAGTACCCTCGGTACTCAAGTATCACCTACTGGAAATAATTTTGACATTACGGGTGGCTTGCGGAAAGGACAAACGCTATTTCACAGTTTTACTGATTTCTCTGTCCCAGCAAATGGAGCGGCTAATTTTCTCAATCCAGTCGGCAATCGCGATATTATCACCCGCGTTACTGGTGGTTTATTCTCTGATATTAATGGCATCGTCAATACTAATGGTGCAAATTTCTTTCTGATTAATCCCAGTGGGATTGTGTTTGGGCCGAGTGCTACGTTAAATGTGGGTAAGGCGTTTGTGGGGAGTACTGCGAATAGTCTTGATTTAGTTGGTGGGGTTCAAACGATTAAGTTTGGGACTAATCCGAATGGGGATGCACCATTATTGAGCGTTGCGCCGAATGTGTTGTTTGATGTTTCTCGCCTGAATATTGGCGGTGGAAATGGGGCAATCAGTAACTTTGGTACGCTGCAAACAAATAATAATAGTCAATATATCGGTTTAATCGGTGGCAATGTCACCCTTGATGGTAGCCAAGGTGGTGGGAAGATGATCGCGCCTGGAGGACGGGTGGATATTGGCGGATTAAATGGTGCAGGGAGTGTGAGCATTGATAATCAGGGGTTGGTATTTAGCAGTAATGGAGTCGGACGCAGTAATGTATTAATCAAGAATGATGCTGGAATCATTGTTCGCGCCACAGACATGCTGAATACAGTTGATACATTTGTCAGTCGCGCTACTTCTGACGGTAGCAGTATTAATATCAGTGCTAATAATATTGACATCCTCAACTCAGGTGCGAAATTATCTGAGCAGACTGCGGCTATTGATGCAGGTTTGGCAGAAAATTCTGTTCAAACTAAACCTGCCGGAGCGATTAATCTTAATGCGACTGGGAAGATTAATCTCAATAGTGCTGATATCAAGAATACTTTGCGCTCTGGTGCTGAAGGCAGTATTGGTGATATTAAAATTCAGGCTGGTGCTTTGGATGTTAAGAATAACTCGATTATATCAACAGCTACTAGCGGAAAAGGTAACGCTGGCAATATTGACATCAATGTTACGGGAGATATTAATATCTCTGGCAATGATGCTGCATCAACTGACTCGACGGTTCTTTCTAATCTATCAGGCATTGCTAGCAGTACTTTTGGACAGGGCGATACAGGTAAACTTACTATTAATACCCAAGGTAAATTAGCTCTTGTCAATCTTGGTTCTCTCACTAGTGATGTTGGTGATATAGGCGTGGGTAATGGACAAGGTATTTTTATTAACGCACGAGAGTTAAGTATTGCTAATGCTAGTTCTATTTCAAGTAGTACATTTCAAACGACTCAGATGAATAGGAAAGGGAATGGTGGAAATATCGATATTAAAACCACTGGAGATATCCGCATTTCAGGTTCTACTCCTGATTCAACTACGCCAATTACTTCAATCTCTTCCAAGTCGGGTATCTTCACAGGTACTAATGGACAAGGTAATGCTGGGAAAATTATAATTGATACTCAAAATCAAGGCAAGCTGCTACTCTCCAATCGAGGTGATATTAGTAACTCAATTACTCCAAATGCAGTAGGCAACGGTGGTGATATCACTATCTCGGCACGGGAAATCGATCTGCAAAATCAGAGTTCAATTTCTGCATCTAACATTACAGGTAGAGGAGATGCTGGCAATATCGATATCAAAACCACTGGAGATATCAGTATTTCAGGTTCTACTCCTGAGTCAACCACACCAGTTACTTCAACTTCTCCGACATCCGTTATCAATAATTTTACTACTGGACAAGGTAATGCTGGCAAGATTACTATTAATACTCAAGGCAAAGGTAAAATTTCACTCTCCAATCGAGCTGTTATTAGCAACTCTATTGGTCCAGTTGGGATCGGCAATGGTCAAGAAATTACTCTTTTAGCTAAAGAAATAGATCTTAGAAACACAAGCTTAATTTTTTCCGATAATATTGGCGGTCAAGGTAATGCTGGGAATATCAAGATCAAAACCACCGGAGATATCAAGGCAAATACTTCCTCAGGTATCAGCAGCAGTACTAACGGTAGAGGTAATGCAGGTGAAATTATTATTGATACTCAAAACCAAGGCAATATCTTGTTATCAAATTTTGCTAACATTTCCAGCGATATCTCGGAAAATGCGATAGGTAATGGTGGAAGCATTGTAATTTCAGCCGAAGCAGTTAATCTCAACAATAAGAGTTTTATTTCATCCGGTAATATTGGCGGACAAGGTGACACGGGAAATATTGATATCAAAACGAAAGGTGCATTCAGGATCGGTAATACTTCTTTCCTCACGAACAGTAATATTGGCCAAGGCAAAACTGGGAATATTTTACTAGACAGCGACCAGCAAATCACTCTAGATAATGCGTTCATCTTTGCTACTTCTAGTGTTGGATCAGGCGGGAATATTCAAATTAACAATCGAGATCGACTCCTCCTCAGAAATAAAGGTTTTATTTCGACGAATTCTGGTAGTTCTGCCAAAAATGGTAACGGTGGAAATATTACTATTAGTAGTCCCCTAATTATCGCCCTTCCAGGAAATAATGACATTGCTGCTGATGCAAACGGCGGGACAGGTGGTCGAGTGAACATTACTAGCAAAGGATTATTTGGCATCCAATTCCGTCCCAAAGGAAAGGAATCTGCTTTGACTAACGATATTACTGCCAGTTCCACTTTCGGACGGGATGGAAACGTCAACATCGATACACCAGGGACAGATCCAGGGCGAGACAGTACCGAACTCCCAAATGTAACTACTGATGCTAGTAATCAGATCTCTCAAGTTTGCAGTGCTAGTAATCGCCAGAATAAACTCACAGTGACTGGACGGGGTGGACTTCCACCTACTGCTAATGATCCGCTGACTAGTGATGTCGTCTGGCAAGATGCCCGTGCCGCTGATGGTCAACCAGTGGCTAGTAGTGCAACGACTAATCCAGCCAAACTAGCAGCTCCAGCAGTGGGTTGGGTATTTGATGGCAAAGGGAAAGTCACCTTAGTTGCTGCGGCTACCTCAGGACATCCGACGGGGACTAGTGCTGTTTGTCCAACTGTGTCCAAATAACCGATCTAATCACCTTTTATCCCCAACTCAACATGATTTTCAACCGTTATCTAATTCCCATTTCTTTGATAGTTACTACCGTCCTAGTTGCACCCCATCAAGTTGAGGCTAACTACGAAGCTAGAGCAATTTCCAATAAGCAAGTAGCGGCAATCGCTAAAAGAACCGTAGTCAGAATCGTCGGCTCGGATGGAGGTTTTGGTTCGGGGGTAATTATTGGTCGGACAGAAAGAGGCAATAAGAATATTTATACGATTTTGACGGCGGCTCATGTCGTCAGTACTCCCAATATTAGTTATCGAATTGTTAGCCCGATCTTGATCGATAACTTGGGAGTCCGAAAAAGAGTGTTAATTAATATTGATTCCCAACGAAATGTTAAAAAGTTTGGTGATGTAGATTTGGCGACTGTTTCGTTTGAGAGTAATTATACATTTGCGATCGGCACAATTGGTAATTCTGCATATGCTGATGAAGGTAGTCCCGTCTATGTTGCGGGTTTTCCCAAACCAGGTAAAGCCATTAAGCGAGTTGCCTTTCAATTTACTGGCGGCATGGTTTCTTCTCGCTTAGATGAAGCTGATAGCGATCCAAAAGAGCGAAATAATGGCTACGATTTAGCCTATACAAATATTACTAGAGCAGGGATGAGTGGTGGTCCAGTTCTGGATGCTGCTGGTAGAATTGTGGCTATTCATGGTCAAGGCGATCGCAATAGTCAAGCCCCAGGCGAAGAAGCTAGTGGCGGATTAGCTGATGATGAAAAAACCGGATTTAATTTGGGGATTCCAATTCAAATCTTCTTGAAATTACAGCCAGGATTTGGTAAAAGTGGTGGTGCCAGAGTTGATAAATCGCCAGTAAATTATCAGCTCCAAGACCGTTCTTCTACGATCGGCACCAGACACAAAAAGTTTATTAAAAGGTATCGAATCAGAAGTGAAGATCCACCAATTCTAGATATTACTAAAGTAAATGAACAAACTTATGATGATTGATGAGAGTGTGTCTAAAATCCAGTTTTGATGCGTTTGGGAGTAATCGCTGAAGGTTTTTTAGACTTAAAGGCTTTTCGCTCCCAATTCCCCAAACTGAGATCGACTTTCTTCGATCGAGATCTAGTACCTTCTTGGACAGAACCGCTACCATCAGCGGCGAAGCTGAGAATCTGTTCGATCACCGCTTCAGGATCGCTGGCATTTTCTGGTTTGAGGGTAAATAACATGTTGTTGCGATCGCACTTTTCAGCATTACTTGGCAAGGCACAAATCACCGTCTGAGCATTCACAATGCCAGTAGCTAAGTCTAATCCTTTAAAAGTACCACCATTCTGATTTGCAGCCTCTTGGAGCCGCTCTGAGACGATTTGACAGCGTTTGGCATTAGTAAATTCTTTCCCAAAAAAATTGGTATTCCAACTGATCATTACGGCTTGTTGATCGTCTTTTTTGACAACAGTTTTTAGATCCTGACAGTTGACTGCAAGTTTAGATATCGCTGCAACATTTGAGTTAGTTGGTGTTTCTGTTGGTGTGACGGGTGCTGTGACATCTACAATATTCGGAATTTGGGCTGGGGCTGGCTGACAAATAACGATCGTGCCGATCATCGCCATACAGGATCTTAAAATGTGATTGGTAGCAGTTGCTTTCATTTTTAATAGTAGTTAATAAAACTAGTTGAATATTATGCTGTTTACTCGGTCAAATAATCTATGGAAAACAGATTATCTTTCATCATAGATTAGATTAGAAACCTTTACCATTAATATTTTTAGTTGCAGTTAAACTAGTTGGAGCTGGATTATTTTGACTTGGACGAGGAACGGTGCTGATGGTGCGAGACAACACTCCTTGTTGCTGATTGTAAGTATAGTAGCCAGGTGTAAATGTTTGGTTGGGCTGAATGCAGACAGTATTAGCATTAGGATCGATTCCAGTAATAAATACCAGTTCTGGAGCGCAATCAACACGGGTGACACCCCATTTTGAGAGCACTGGACTGACTCGATCTGCGGTCGCAGCAATCCGCAGTTTTTCGCGCTCCATGTCTATATCAGCAGCCATTTTTGCCTTTCTCATCTCAACGTCAGCATTAATCTCTGCGGTACGATGAGGTGGATTGATGAGATTCGTCAAGAAGTTTACACCAATCCCAATCAAGTTGACCTCTCCTGGTCCCAACTGTGCAGATGCTGGTAAGCCAGTCGATAAAATTGTGACTATTGCTAGTAGTAAGCTGAGTTTATTGCGGTTCATAATTGGCTCTCCTTAATTTTGGGAAACTGGCTTCGTCTCTACCTATTCTTACGATTGAGTCGATTTTTCTATTCAGGTTAGAAGTGAGGGAGGGCAGGTTTTGCTGGAAGATGATGGTGTTAGACGACAGCTACTAGCATAAACCTGCCCCTACAAGGAGCTAAAAAGATCTCAAATGGGTTCTATAGATAAAAATTTGGGTAAAGTAGTATTCGCCTTTGGCATTTTGAGCAACACCGATGCCAGTCAGATTGTAGCGACCAACTGCATTGCGATGATGTTTGGGGCTGGTGATCCAGTCCTGAACAGCGATGAGATCTGGCTGGCGATAACCGCGACTAGTGGCGATATTCTCGGCAGCAATTGGGTAGGCGAGCTTCTGAGCGGATGATTCGACGCGATGTTTGAAGTTACCTGTTTTTGCCATTTCCTGGCTGTGTGCTCTCGCTTGAGCAGCAACAATTGGATCGATGCTCAGAGCTGGTAAATTAAGCGATTGACGATACTGATTGATGCGATCGAACACGCTTTGTTCTAGGGAATTCATCGCTGACATAGCGATTAGTTGTGGCTGCAATTTAGTCTTGGGAGTATTCGGAGACGCTTGGGCAGTTGTAGTGATGCCCACTAGCGTAATTGCGATACTTAAAATACTTAATAAATAGCGGTTCATAAAGTGAGAGTTGAATAAATTAATTAGTGATAAACCCCCCTGTTGAATGAATGTGATGTCGATTTGGATAAATATCTAAATCTCGATTGGTCTAATTACAATTAGTGCGAGTTTCCGAACTAACTGTGCGTCCGTTAATAGTTTGACTAGATTGAATCACCGAACTACCCGAACCACTACATTGAATACTTTGCTCGTCAACTGTAGATGAGTCATTCGTTGAAGTGCGAGTGGTGGAAGTGCCAGTCCGATTGGGAACTTCAACTGAATTAATTTTTGCATTAACTTTATCGATCGCTTGCTGACGCAGAACAGCAGCAGAAGGAATCACCTGTTTGCGTCGTGCAGATGGGGTTCGGTTCCGACGGCGTTTTTGGTCGATCGCTACTCGTTCAACTGTTACCTTAGTAGTGTTAAGATCGATATCTGGAGTGTGCATGATAATCGCACCAAGCTGAGTAATCTGACTTCTGACATTGCCAACGGATAAGTTAGTATGATTGATTTCAGCGGCATTAACTAGATTAGTTGAGAATAAAATTGTTGATACTAGCAATAGATTGAGCTTGTGTTTTAACATGATAATTATCTCGAAGATAAAGAATATACAAGGATGATTGAAAACTGCTGTCAATATGTTTACAATACTTCCTTCCGTTGATTTGAGCAGAGTGAGTTTGTTTGAGTTTGGCTGTAATTAACTCTACGTTTTACTCTGAAATATTATTCAACGACTGATTGCTAATCATCCGATCGCCGGAGGGAAGTACCACGCTATTATCGTTTAGGTAAAAAGTTGGGATCGAGAGCCGGATTATACACAGTAGTTCCAGTACCGACTTTGATATTGACATTACCAGCATCCATGACACTGGCAGGAATCACTCTATGAGCACCAGCACCACCAGTAAATTGGTTACTCTGACGGGTTTGGTCTGCACCATCAGGGCCAACATAAAGTTGGGTAGACTTGTGAACATTGACATTGCCGACACAGTTGGGAGTAATCTCCTGCGTGACAGCATTTTGCTGTGCGCCAGGAGCATCTTTGGAACCAGTGATTTTGATTTGGTTGCTGATATCTGCATTGACACAGCCGAGCGCATGAGCAGCAGGAGTAAGCGCAGGGAATAAAACAAATGAGAAGAGAATGCTAGAGAGTATTTTTGCTGCGTACATGATTTAAACCTAGAAGAGATGTGAGGTAACTAAAGATCGGAGATAATTCTGCATTTGTCTCTAGTTAACTCTACGTTCTAGTTTTGAATTCTATGCATCAACAGCAACTATTTATAAGATATTTTACAAAAGGTTTTCGGCTAAAAGCTTTGCTAGGACAAGAAAATTATATCTTTTGCCGATCGCAGTCATCCTTTATAATTTAAACCTACTCCCTAACATCCATACATTATGTCGATCGCAATCGCTGGAGAACGTAGTGGTGTAGGTAAAACTACTGTCACATTAGCGATACTTGCTGCCTTAAGGCGCAGAAAACAGACGGTGCAATCTTTTAAAGTTGGGCCAGATTTTATCGATCCGATGTTTCACGCTTATGTGACTGGGAGAGCATGTCGAAATCTCGATCCGATTTTAACTTCTGAGGCGTATGTGCAGGAATGTTTCGATCGACATCGCCAGACTGCTGATTGTGCCCTGATTGAGGGCGTAATGGGGCTATTTGATGGCGCGTCGGGGACGACTGATGCGGGGAGTACCGCCCAGGTTGCCAAGCTGCTGAATGTACCTGTGGTGCTAATTCTCAATTGTAGTAGCACTTCGAGATCGATCGCCGCAATTGCCCACGGTTATCGGACTTTCGATCCCCAAATTCAGATGGCGGGTGTGATTCTCAATCAAGTTGGTAGCGATCGACACCTGGAACTGCTCACTGCTGCCCTCTTACCGCTCCATCTACCCATCTTGGGCGTACTCAGACGGAGGGATGACCTGAAGATCCCAGATCGGCATTTAGGGCTGATTCCGGCGGGGGAATTGACAGATCTGAATGATACACTCGATCGACTTGCCGATGTTGGAGAGAGTTGTTTTGATTGGGAACGGCTATTGCCATTGCTAATTTCTTCGCCGTCTACGTCGCCTTTACCAGGGGGAAGCTGGGATGGCAGAATTTCTGTTGCAGTTCCAAAAGTTCGGATCGCAGTAGCCAGAGATGCCGCATTTAACTTCTACTATGCCGACAATCTAGATTTGCTCAGATCTGCGGGTGCCGAACTAGTCGAGTGGAGTCCGCTGGCAGATCCGCAAGCACCGCCAGACATCCACGGCTTGTATTTTGGTGGTGGATTTCCCGAAGTCTTTGCCGAGAAGCTGGCAGCAAATCAGTCAGCTCGAATGTCTGTAGCCGCCGCGATTAGAGCCGGAATGCCGACTTATGCTGAATGTGGTGGACTGATGTATTTATGCGATCGAATTATTGATTTTGACGATCGATCTTATCCAATGGTCGGAATTTTTGCTACTACGGCAGTGATGGGGAAAAAGTTAACACTTGGTTATCGACAACTGACTGCTTTGCAAGATAGTTTGCTGTTTGATATCGGCGATCGCGTGTGGGGGCATGAATTTCACCGTTCTACTCTTACTGATTTACCACCGCAGCCTTTATATACTCTTGAGGGCTATGAATCCAATCTAATTTTCACGCCTGAAGGCTGGTGTCAGCATCAGGTTCAGGCTGCATACACTCATTTACATTTTGGTGCGAGACCAGATTTGCCAGCCCGATTTGTCAGCCGTTGCAGTAGATTTGCTGGGCTATTTATATCCTCAAAATAATTTTGCCGATCGCCCTAAAATCTTGAAATCTAATTATATGGTTTGACAAACTACAGTTCCTTGGTGTTAGAATACAGGAGCGTTAATTTTCAGATATTTAACGTATTTTCAGCAAAAATATCTACAACTTAACAAGTTTTCATGATTAAAATAATTCAAACAATCTTTTTGGCTACCGTAGTCTGTTCTCCACTGAGCCTGACTAGCTTTGTCCCCGCCGCCACCGCTCATCACACCTCTTCACACGTTTCTACCACAGCAGTTTCGATCAATAAGGCGCGCAAGAAAAGAATCAAAAAGCGGAAAACAGGAGCCACCATGCAGCAGAAGCCAACACCTGATGCAATGACTCCACCATCCGATGGGATGCCATCTGGCGGATCTATGCCAATTAAGCCCGCCAAGCCAGATGCCTCTAGCTCTGAAAAAATTACCCCTAGCGGTGTAATTACACCAAAACCTGGCAGTACCGGAATGCCGCCATCTGGGGCTGGTATGCCTAATATTCCCAGTGTTCCCAGCACGCCAAGTACTCCCACTATCCCTAGTGTCGGTACACCCACACTACCAACAACACTGCCTACTACCAAGTAGATAGTTGTCTGTGACTCTACCTTTTACTCACATCTTGCACCAGTATAAAAGTATTAGTAAAAGCTTGGATCCAGGGCGGGCATGAAGCCACGCCCCTACACAATCAACCTGTAGGGGCGTGGCTGTCTTGTCGTTTTTTTATGCGGGGGAAACCCCCGCATAAAAACGCCGCTGTCTTGTCGTTTTTTTTATGCGGGGGAAACCCCCGCATAAAAACGCCGCTTTATGCCCGCCCTGGGGTTATCGCAGTAATAGTATCTATGCATTGGTGCAAGATGTGAGTTTACTCATCCCCATTGCTAAATTAGCCTTTTCCAAGTGAGATCGAAATCGAGCCAGTGACAACTAGAATTGCGCCTAATAATCCGAGTGAAGTGATATTTTCTGGCGCAACTAATCCAGGTGCTAGCCAAGCAGCTACGCTCATTGATACGATCGTGAAAATTGGTGCCAAGGCTAAAATCGCGCTGACTCTAGAAGCCTCCCAATGCTGGAGTGATTCGGCAAAAGCTCCATAAGCAATCACTGTATTTAACCCACAAAAAATTAGGGCAATCCATTCGATCGAATTTAGCTGCATTAAGGTTTGAGGTTTCGCCATTGTCCAGAACAATAATCCACAGGCACCATAAATTACCCACATAATATGGGTAGAATCTAGTTTGGTTAATAGCTGTTTTTGAATTAGTGCATAGACAGCCCAGCTAATGCCAGCAACGATCAGCATGATGCTACCATTGATATATCTGTCGCTATCTGTTGCCAGTGATTTTAATTGCTCATAAAAGAAGCCGATAAAGCCAGTGACTAAAACACCTACGCCCATCCACTGGTAGCGGGTATAACGTTCTTTGAAAATCAATAATCCGCCTAGACTTAAAAATACACCTGCTAATTGAATTAAGACTTCTGCATGTGAGGGAGAAGTCGCTTTTAAACCCATGACAAAGAAGATATAATTTCCTGTTAAGCCTAAAATTGCGATCGCTAGTAGGTATGTAGGTACAGATTTTAATTGAGCAAGTTTAGGTAAATTTCTTTGTTGAGCTAAATAGCCGCCTAAGAGGATAAATGCTACAGCAAATCTGAACCAATTAATTGTATAAGTATCTAATTTGGTTAAGACAATTGCTAATGCGACTGGTACTAATCCCCATAGAACGACAGTAATTAATGATAATCCCAATCCTAGCCGCCAGTTACCTGTTGTCCGATGAAGTTCCATGAATTTGATAATAGCGTTAATATTTTTTAACCGCAGAGGCGCAGAGGGCGCAGAGGAAGGAAGATAGAGATAGTTACTTTCACTCTGGCGTTCCAGGATCGACCTAGTTAATGGGTAATAATTTAGAATTAGTTGAAATTGTTCGCGATCGAATCAATCATTCACCACAGCAACAAATTACGTTTGCTGATTATATGGAGCTGGTATTGTACCATCCACAGCATGGTTATTATGCCAGTAGTGAGTCACGAATTAGCACAGGTGGTGATTTTTTAACGTCGCCCCATTTAGCCGATGATTTTGGTGAGATGTTGGCTGTTCAATTATATCAAATGTGGCAAATAGTAGGTTCGCCACAGGTATTTAGTATAGTCGAAATGGGTGCTGGACAGGGATTATTAGCTGCTCAGATTTTAGATTGTTGTAGCCGAGTATATCCTGAGTTCTTTCGATCGATCGATTATCTAATTGTTGAAGTTGCCTCAGCGATGATCTCTGCTCAACAAGCGAGGTTGAAGGATCTACCAGTGCGATGGTGTGGTTGGGATGACATAATCGATCGATCGATCGTTGGTTGCTTTTTATCAAATGAATTAATTGATGCTTTGCCAGTTCATCAAGTTATAGTTTCTGAGGATAAACTGCAAGAGATTTATGTGACTATTGCTGATGATGATAGTAATGTCTTTGCTGAGACAATTGATGCCTTGTCTACAGACAGACTAGAACAATACTGGCACCTAAATAATATTAACTTATTAGGTGGTAAATATTCGGAAAGTTACAGAACGGAAGTGAATTTAGCTGGATTAGAATGGCTAGAAAAAGTTTCTAAAAAGTTGCTTCGTGGGTATGTGCTCTCGATCGATTATGGCTATACAGCCGATCGATATTATAATCCGATGCGTTCCAGTGGTACTCTACAGTGCTATTACCAGCATGGGTATCACAACGATCCTTATATTAATATTGGCAATCAGGATCTCACTGCCCATGTAGATTTTACCGCAGTTCAAAATCAAGGTGAGTTATTAGGTTTACATACAGTTGGCTTTATTCAACAGGGAATGTTCTTGATGGCTTTAGGTTTAGGCGAGAGAATTGCATCAATTTCTCATAGTAATGGCGATCTTCCATCACTACTTCGCCGTCGGCAAAACTTACACCAATTAATCGATCCGATGGGTTTAGGTAAATTTGGAGTACTGATTCAAAGTCAAGGATTAACACCTACAGAACAGCAAATATTATTAACAGGTTTATCGATATCCTAATTTATTCACTATCCCCTAATTATGGATAGCTACAAATTCACCTATTCAATCTATCAACGTCCATTTCGACAACCACTCAAAACCAGTCATGGTGCATGGGAGATTAGACAGGGAATTATTATTCAACTGACAGATGATCTAGGAATATCCCACCAAGGAGAAATTGCGCCGATTCCGTGGTTTGGATCGGAATCGATCGAGCAAGCAGTATTATGGTGTCAACAAGTTGGCGATCATCTTACCACTGCTCAAATTTATCAAATCCCCGATGATTTACCTACTTGTCAGTTTGGATGTGGGAGTGCTTTAATCGCATTTAATCCTGCCTCACCTGCCCCAATATTAATACCAAATCTCAGTGCCCTATTGCCTTCAGGTGCCGCTGCAATCGCTAGGATACCAGCTTTGTTTACTCAAGGCTATTCGACCTTCAAATGGAAGATTGGAGTACTGCCAATCGCTGAGGAGGTGGCAATCTGGCAAGAATTGATCGCGGCTCTACCGGAGCATGGGAAACTGCGGCTCGACGCTAATGGGGGATTGACTGATGCCGAAGCTCGACAGTGGCTGGAAGTCTGTAGTCAGGAACCCTGCATCGAGTTTATCGAGCAGCCTTTGGGTGTAGATTCGATCGAGCAGATGCAAGCATTAGCTAATATGTATGATACGCCAATTGCGATCGATGAATCTGTGGCTACATTTGCACTGCTCAAATCAGCCCATGCTCAGGGTTGGCGGGGAATCTACGTCATCAAACCTGGCATCGCCGGATTTCCGTGGCGATTGGCTGAATTTATCACTCAGCATCAGCTTGATGTGGTTTTCTCATCAGTGCTGGAGACTAGTGTGGGGAGAGATACTGCTTTTCGACTAGCTTCAGAATTAAAGCTAACTCGCAGCATGGGCTTCGGTGTGGATGAGTGGTTTGCATAATTAATCTCACATCTTGCACCAATACATATTGACTATTACTAGGCGTAGATCTAGGGTACCCATGAAGGGCACCCCTACAGGTAACTTGTCGGCAGGGTGGTTTCATAAAAGAAAATAAAAATGCTAAAACCCTAGTGCTTAGTCGTCAACCACCCGCAACTAAAGTGCGGTGCTCATAGCTAAAGTCCACTTAAGTGGACTTGAATTTAGGTAGCCCGTGATTTATCTACGGGTGGTTGGTGAATAAGTACAAGAGCCTAGTAATTTTCTTTCGGTGTATGAAACCACCCTGCTACAGGTAACTTGTAGGGGTGCCCTTCATGGGTACCCTGCTACGGTTAGCACTAATATTTTCAAACTGGTGCAAGATGTGAGTAGACTCAATCTAATTTGAAATTAAATGGTAGCCGCACATATACGCCATGCGGATCGTTGAAGCTTTTGAGCATACTCAATTCAGATTTGACTTTGAGTAATTCAGTCGTCAACGGATCTTGACTTTGGAGCGCATGGATATCCTTAGTATTGCCGAATTGTTTGAGAAATTTCTCTTCCCAACCTTCAACTTCTGGATACTCTTCTAGTTCCCAATCATCACCTAGTTTAGCAGCTTGAGCGGCATACGCGATCGCATCATTTAAGCCACCGATATCATCTACTAAGCCAATCTTTTTAGCATCAATCCCAGACCAAACTCGTCCCTGAGCAATTTCAGCAACTTTATCTTTTGGTAATTTCCGAGATTCCGAAACTTTGTTCAGGAAATCATCGTAAATATCATTGACCATTTGTTGGGAAATTGCTAATTCCTGAGGTGTGCGTGGACGAGCAATCGTCGTGCTATCTGCTAATTTTGATGTTTTGATTACGTCCCAGGTAATCCCATTACTATTAGCTAATTTTTGATAATTAAAGCTAACTCCAATTACGCCGATCGATCCAGTAATTGTATTTGATTCAGCAAAGATTTTATTGGAATAAGTAGAGATCCAATAGCCACCAGATGCAGCTACATCGCCCATCGAAACCACAACAGGTTTCTCTTTTTGCAATAGTCGAACTTCTCGTTGGATGATGTCTGAAGCGAGGGCACTGCCACCAGGACTATTGACTCGCAGTACCACTGCTTTAATATCTTTGTCCAAGCGGAGTTCGCGGATTTGACGGGCTAGACTATCACCACCAATTTGACCTGTGCCACCTTCGCCACTGACGATATTTCCTTGAGCATATATGGTAGCAATCTTGCGACTGGAAGTTTTACTATCTTTACTCGCTACTTCAGCGTAGTCATCAATACTAATCTTTCGGTATGAACCATTATCGTCATCATCTGCACCACTAATTTTCTGGAGTTCTGCTAAAACCTCATCAGAATAGGCTGTTCGATCGACTAATTTATTATTAATTGATTGGGTTGCTGTTAATACACCCCGTTCATCAGCAATCTTTTGAATTGCCTCTGGTGTGAGTTGGCGACTAGTACCGATTGATGTCTTGAAATCTGTCCACAAATTATTTAATAACTGTTGAGTTTCCTGACGTGCTGCGGGACTAAATTTAGCTAAAGACCAAGTTTCGCCAAATGATTTATATTTACCTACCCTGACTACTTCTACCCCAATACCATACTTATCAAAAGCATTCTTAAAGAACATTGTCTCCGATCGAAAGCCATTAATATCGATCGATCCCATCGGATTGATAAAGCTTTGATTTGCCACTGAGGATAAATAATAATCCCGCTTATCCATATCAATATTGTAGGCAATAATCTTTTTACCACTGGCTCGAAATCGCTCCAATGCTGTCCGCACTTCCTTGAGCGTTGCAAAGCCAGTACTATTAACTCGCTTCCCACCACCCCCATCTAAATAAATTGCTAGGATCCGTTGATCTTTGGCGGCAAAATCGATCGCATTCAGGACAGATTTAAGTTCAGTTACATGAGCAGCCTCGCCAGAAATTACTTCTTGCAGCGTCTTACCAGGATCGAGATCGACAATTGATTGGGATAGATCGATCGTCAGAATTGACTTTTCAGGTACATTAGTTGACTCCTTAGTAGTAGTTACATTATTAATAACTGCACCAAGAATTGCTGTAAATAAAGTCAGTGAAATTGCCGAGAACAATGTCAAGCTGAGGAGGCTACCGACAGTGCTAGCCAGAGCTTGTTTGAGAAATTGACGCATAGAAGTGTGGGAGATGGGAGACTGGGGGACTGGGGGACAAGAAACGATGTCTTGATTTGCGCCGCTGGGTAATAGCTACGATTTACATGATGTAGATCTAGCGATGAGTATTTGCCTGCATCATCATTGTTCCCAAATCATGCTCTGATTAACATCGCTTCCGATCGGAAACAGCGGAAGATTTAATTAAGATTTCAGTGGATGTAAACAATCAGCCTGCTGTAAAGCCAGCAAGTTGATATTCCCTGTACAAAATAGCACCGTCTGAATTTCAGCCATTAAAATTTGAACCAACTCAGCGACGGCGGCTGTCGAAGTATCCGCTGCCTGTAGAAATGGTAATGCTAATCCAGCGACATCAGCACCTAGCGAGATCGCTTTCGCAATATCCAGTCCATTTCGCACGCCGCCAGAAGCAATCAACGGCAAAGTCGGCGCGATTTGGCGAATCGTCGTAATACACTCAGTTGTGGGAATCCCCCAATCCCCAAAAGTCTGTCCGAGCCTACGCTGTAGAGCTGTCAGAGCGCGTTCACTTTCTACCTTCGCCCAGGAAGTCCCTCCCGCTCCAGCGACATCAATCCCACTTACCCCCGCCGCAATTAATTGTCGCGCCGTACTTGCCGAAATCCCATTCCCCACCTCCTTGATAATTACGGGCACAGATAGCTGCTGACAGACGGTAGCGATCCGTTCGAGCAATCCCTTGAAATTGGTATCGCCGTGGGGTTGGATGCACTCCTGGAGGGGATTGAGATGCAAAATCAGCGCGTCAGCTTCGAGTAATTCTACCGCCCGCACACATTCGGCGATGCCATAGCGATAATTGAGCTGCACCGCGCCAATATTTGCCAGTAATAAGATATCTGGGGCAATTTTCCGCACCTGAAAAGTATCGGCGACATCGGGCTTTTCGATCGCCACCCGCTGAGAACCCACGCCCATAGCCAGTTTGTACTCTTGTGCAGCCTCAGCCAAGCGGTAATTAATCTCTTTTGCCTGCTGTGTCCCCCCCGTCATTGAAGAGATCAAAATCGGGGCACCAAGCTGTTTACCAAGCAAGTTGGTAGTAAGATCGATATCTTGATAATCTAATTCTGGCAAACAATTGTGGGTAAACTGATATCTGTCAAATCCACTCCCCTGAGCCTTGAACTGAACATCTGACTCCAGACAGATCCGAATATGTTCTGCTTTACGTTGAACTGTAGACATAGAAATTAGGGGCTAGGCTGTCAACTATCAACTATCAACTATCAACTATCAACTGTGTTAGAACCACCTGTAAATAGTATTAAACTGTCACAAACAGCCAAAGATCAGCTCACAAAATTAAAACGCTCGACTAAAATCGAACAGTGGAATATTCTCTGTCGCTGGGCATTTTTTCGATCTTTGGCAGAAACCGTACCTCCTTCGGTGATCCCGATTCCTGCTGACAGTAATCTCGAACTGACGTGGAAAGTATTTGGCGGTGAGCTAGCAGACATCTCAGTCCTTGCACTCAAACAACGATGTTATCAAGATGGCTTAGAAATTACTCCAGAAATCTTGTCCCAGCAATTTCGGCTCCATCTACATCGGGGCATCGGTTATCTTGCTGGGGATAGCAATCTGCGAAAAATTGAGGATTTAGTCGGGTTAGCAAAAGTGTGACAAGAGTTGGAATCTACTCTACCGTTACCGCTCCATATTCGATCGAATATCACCTCAGCAATAAATTAGAGTGATTCAAACGCCGCTGTAAATCCCGCTAATGTCATACATTCGTCAGTGAAATCTTCGGCATCGCTGACGTTTTCGGTCTGATATTCCATAATCCGTCGCTCGTCACCGTGCATCTTTTTCGATGATAGTAATGTGGCTGGATACTTGGCGACAAGATCTTTAAAAGTCGTGCCGTTAATCCGCCAGTCGTCGGCGGAGCAGTTGATGGTGATTTTCCACATAATTTAGTTGGGAGTTGAAAATTGATAGTTGATGTAGCAATCCTATTTGAGATCCTTACAGTAAAATTAACCTGTAGGGGCGGTGCTGTCTTGTCGTTTTATTCGGGGGTTCCCCCCGTTGGCGGAAGCCCGCTCCCCCAGGAGAATAAAAACGCCGCCTCGTGCCCGCCCTCTAGGGATTACGCTTCTCAATTAGGATCGCTATAGCTGTGGGTAAGTGTTTGATAGCCATAGCTGTAAGTGTATAAGATGGTAGTACCCAATCTCAAGATTTCAGGCATTATTTGAACTATCAACTATCAACTATACAACTACCCTGTATTTCTCATCCCCGCAGCAATCCCATTAATCGTCAGCAGCGCACCATCAAGGAGTTCTTTCTTGCTGTAGCGGGAGTAGATCATGCCTGCGCCGCCGTGTTGACGGAGCCGCTTGAGCAGGGAGACTTGGAGGAAGCCCAGGGGGACGATGCTACCATTGCGGAGTTGGATCGATCGTTGGAGTTCGGGATTGTCGTCTAGGAATTTCTCATGTCCAGAGATTCGTAGTACCATATCTTTGACGAGGTGATACTCTTGGGTGATCCGATCGAACAGCACCTCAAATTGCTCTTTGTTATCTGGATGGGAGAGTTCTTCCATATAGTGACGGGCGATTTGGAGATCGACTTTGGAGATGGTCATTTCGACTTTGGAGATCGCCATGCGGAAAAATGGCCATTTGCGGTAGAAGCCTTGAAGTAGCTCGAAGTTTTCTTCAGGATCTTCGGCAACAAATTCTTGGAGGGCGGCACCGACACCGTACCAGGAGGGGAGCAGGAAGCGGCTTTGTGTCCAGCTAAACACCCAGGGGATGGCGCGAAGGCTGGCTAGATCCCGCTTCCCACCGCGACGGGCGGGGCGGGAGCTGATTTGGAGGTGACTAATTTCGTCGATCGGGGTAACTTGATGAAAGAAGTTGACTAGATCGGGACAATCGTACACTAGAGCGCGATAGTGAGTGCGAGATCTGTCGGCGAGATCTTCCATCACATCATTCCAGGGTTCGATGTCATCGATGCCGCCGGACATCAGGCTAGTTTTAATTACCGCGCTGGCTACCTGTTCGAGGTTGTACAGGGCAAGTTCGGGGAGGGAATATTTGGACGCAAGCACTTCGCCCTGTTCGGTAATCTTGATTCGCCCATTAATACTCTGCCCTGGTTGGGCTAAAATCGCCTCGTGGGATGGTCCACCGCCTCGTCCCACACTTCCCCCTCTGCCGTGGAAAATCCGCAGCTTGACGGCGAATTTCTCGGCGATCGATTGCAGTGCTTTTTGGGCTTTGTGGATTTCCCAGTTGCTACTGAGGAATCCGGCATCTTTATTACTATCGGAATAGCCCAGCATCACCTCTTGGAGGTGGGGGACTAAGCCAGGGATTGCATTCGCAGGGGTTGGTTCGTAGCCGCCAGTGAGGGCAGCGCGGTACAGGTGCAGCTCAAATAGGGACTGCATCACAATCGGAGCTTTTTTGAGATCTTCGACGGTTTCAAATAGGGGGACTACTTGGATGCTGGTAATTCCGGTAGCTGGATCGTAGAGTCCAGCTTCCTTAGCCAGGAGCAGAACTTCGAGGATGTCACTCACATCCCGATTCATACTGATCACATAGGTTTGGCAAATTTCGGCACCAAATTCTTGATGGAGCCGCCGCAGCATCCGAAATGTTTCGACAGTTTCAACGGTTTTGGGTGAAAAGGGGAGTTCGCCTGGGATGAGGGGGCGACGAGTTTTGAGTTCTTGAACTAGCCAGGTAACTCGATCGGCTTCCGAGAGGTCGTGATAGGATTGGGGCAATACCTGAAGATAATTGGTGATTTCGGCGATCGTATCCGCATGGTGACTACTCTCTTGGCGGATATCTAACTGAGCAAGATTAAAGCCGTAGATTTCCACTTGACAGATCAATGTTTCCAGAGCTTGGCAAGTTAAACCAGTCTGTTGCAAGCTGAGGCGAATCAATCCTAATTCTTTCAGAAAATCGGCACCAGAATGATAGCAGGTGTGGAAATTTTGGTCAGCTTTGGGCAACTGTAAACTGTCCCAGTCAGCTACTTGACGAGATCTGTCGAGGGTGTTAGAAAGCCGTTCAATAATATAGGTGAGTTTGAGTCGATAGGGTTCTTGGCGATAGCGAATTGCCAGCTCATCATAAATTTCTGGGAAGTGAGCTTTGTCTTGTTCTAGGGATTCTAATAAATCTGGTAAAACATTACTCCAATGCAGGGAAAGACTGAGTGAATTAGTCAATCCGCGTGTGGATTTAATATATTTTTTGAGGACAATACCGCGCTGATAGCAGGCAGTTTGCCAGGTAATTTTGGGTGTGACGGAAGGATTACCATCTCGATCGGATCCAACCCAGGAGCCAAACCGACAGAAGCGATTGCTGGGGGGATTGAGATGGGGAAAAGATTGCTTGAGGGCGAGACTCAACCGTTGGGATAATTTGGGAATTGCATCAAATAAAACTTCCTCAAAGTAATGCAGGGTGTAGTCCACTTCATCCAACACCGTCGGTTTAAATTGATGGAGTTCATCCGTCCGCCACCACAGCAGAATTTCTTCGAGTAATTGGCTCTCTAACTCGGTGACTTCCCACGAAGAAGAAATCCCCAGCCGCGCCATATCTTCCTCAGCTCGATCGAGTTTTTCGAGAATTTGAGCTACTCGCCGCTGTTTATCGCGGATCGTATGCCGCACAATCTCCGTTGGGTGAGCCGTAAATACCAAACCGATGTCCAGCTCATCAAATAGTCTTTGCACCTGTTGCGGTGGCACTCCGGCAGCCTTGAGCAGTGGGAATAGAGCTGTAAATGTACCGCGATCTTTTTGGGGTGTACCCGATGCTTGCCAATTTTTTTCGAGGAGTTCCGCACCCAGTGGGGCAAATGTTTCGGACAGAGCGACAGTTTCCTTCTCTGCGGCAACTGGCTCCGCATAGTGCATGGACAACTTGAGAGCTAGCTTCTGTTCGCACTGTTCGTAGTGTTGCTCGACGATATTGATCAATTGGAAATAGAGCGCAAATGCCCGTGCAGCGCGAATCGCATCCTTAAGATCTAGTTGTTCAATCAGTTGCTGTACTTCTTGTGATAGCGGTTCTGAAGCACTGCCATCTGACGAACACAGATCGCGCAATTGATTGAGCAAATTGACTAACTCTTGGCCGCAGGCATCCCGTAGTACTCGTTCCCACAAGTCTTCGATTACCTTGAGTCGATGATTTAGTAATAGATTAGATGGTGTCATGACCATCAATTCTGGTTCCGAGAGGTGGGTTAGCGGATGCATATTACAGTTGCTCGCGGTATGGAGTTAGGCTTTAGAGATTAGGGGTTAGGCTTTAGGCTTTAGGCTTTAGGCTTGATGATAAATTTTAGACACAATCTTTAGTCTGTCTCAGATGTTTCACTGGTCGGCAGATGCAATACGGGCAACCTGTCACCGCGAAAGATTTCCTCGCTAGCTAATCCTAACTGTTCGAGCAACCCGCTGGCAGTATTGAGCATAACGATCGTTGCCAGCCAGGGGGTGGCGGCGATGCTAACTAGTAAAGATGGTGAGACGACAGGTGCTGATGATACTGACATAGTTACCTAGTAAATTCCCGACAAGCTTAATTTTAGAGACTTTACGACCTGTTCCGGCAGATTCAGTCACTGGAATTCAACCCTTCCATGATAACCCTTGTTAAACCACAAAGTAGCTGAACTGGGAGACTGGGCGTGTGGGGAGTAATAATAAGTTAACTATTCACGATCCACTATTCACCCGATCCTAGATCGACTGAGATTTTTGGGCACAATAAGCATGACACTCCGTACTAGGTGAATTTATGCTGTCTACCCTTCTAGTCATGAATATCGACATCCATTCAATCGAGCTATTGACTCCGACAGTGATGGAAATTTGGACTAGATTGGATCTTACCACTCACGGATTAGTCCTCGCTCAATTTCAAAATGTCGATATTCTCGGTAATATCCAAAATGGTTGGACAGATTTTCTTCAGTCAGGTAAAGCAGGTACCTTCACCATTGGTTTAGTACTAGGCTATGTCGTTCGTGGTATTACTCGTTAATTGGTGGATGGTGGATAGTTAGGTGATTCCCCACACTCCCACACTCCCACACTCCCAGTCCCCCCATCCCCCACACCCCTTGACTTTCAATCCTGAATTATGCCGAAATGAAAGTGAAGTTGAAAGCAAACTGATCGTTCATTACTTGCTCCCAAGACTGGGGTACACGCCTGATACATGGCATCAGGAAGTGACGTTTGGCAAGATTAGACTAGATTTCCTGGCTTTTACCCAGAAATTGCCATTTGCATCAAACCCTCGATCTTCAGTAGGTTTGGTAATCGAAGCTAAAAGTCCGCGTCGGAATTTAGACAAGCATGTATCCCAGCTCCGCAACTATTTAACTAGCTTGAATATTGGTTATGGCTTGTTGACAAATGGTAAGGAATTAAGAATTTATTATCAGTTTGCAGATAAACTCCAATTAATATTTAGATGTACTGGAAAAGATATTGACGATCGATTACCAGATATAATTCAATTAGTTGGTCGTGACTATATCAAAGACAGGCTCCAATCTTCAGAATTATTACCGCAAGAGATCGCTACCTCTATTGTTGCTAAATCTCACAGGACACTATCAATGAAAACTATTGCTATCTATCATAACAAAGGCGGTGTCGGTAAAACGACAGTCTCGACTAATCTAGCTGCTGCGATGAGCAAGAAAGGTTATCGAGTGTTACTAATTGATATCGATGCTCAGGCGAATAGTACTTTTGCGACAGGGCTAGTCAAGTTTCAATTTGAAGAAGAAGATGATTTACGCGATCGAAATATCTGCGATCTGATTAGTAGTGCTGAGAAAAATTTTGTCCATGAGATAGTTCGAGCATCTCAATATTTTAACAATCCAGAGATTGATGTCATTCCAGCACATATTAATCTAATCGAAAAGCAGGGCGATTTGACGACAACGATGGCAAGCCGGACGAGATTATTAAGTAAACTCAAACACGTTAATAATAGCTATGACATCGTAATCATCGACACGCCACCATCTCGCGATATTTATGCCGAAGTTGCTCTGATTACCGCTGATTATCTAATCATTCCCTCCGATCTCAAACCATTTGCCAATCAAGGTTTACCTACTGTCAAAAATTTCATCAAGGATATCAATGAAAACCGGACAACGTTTGGTCGAGAATCAATTGAGTTACTCGGAGTATTGGCATCGAAAATATCTACTAATGCTCGGTTTGTTCAGTATACTTTTCCTAAGCAGCGAGATGTAATTAGCAAGCGATATGAAATGCCGCTGATGGAATCAGTGATCTACGATCGAACTGCCCTATCAGAATCATTCAATAAAACCATCATCGTGGGCGATGTGGAATATCCAGATCCTAAATCAATTTTTAAATATGCTGATGAGGTAAATAGTGCCGCCCAAACATCAGCAATGGAATTTGACATATTGGCAGAGGAAGTTCTCACTAAAATTGGGATGAAGTAATGATTAAGTGCTATTTTGTCGATATCAAGGATATTAGTTCAGATTTACCTAAATCGAATTTTGTCAAATCAGATTTAGAGCAGCTAGCAGATCTAATTTTGGCAACTGATGGATTGATTCAACCATTAATTCTCAAGAAAAGTGGCGGAGAGAAATATACGGTAGTTGAAGGACATCGAGAATATTATGCAGCCTTAACAGCAAAGGAGAAAAATAGTAGCAAAGCCGAAATGGTGAATGCCTTTGTAATTGATGATAAGATTCAATCATCAGCGATCGAACAATTAAAGCTAATCAAAAAAGATCGTGATTCAGTAGTTGCGCCAGCTAATACTTCTTCAGGTATTGAACAGCTATTACCAGCGTTATCAGCAGCAATCTCTCAACAAATTCAACCACTGGTAGAGCAAATTGCCAAGCAGCAAAAGATGCTAGAAGCACTGATGTTCGATCGCATTGTGCCCCCAACCGTTCCAGCAAAGGTAATTAGACAACCAGATTTACCTGAGCAGAAAGATCTTTCACCAATTGCTCCTATTGCTGTAGTTAAACCTGTGAAAGTATTAGAGCCTAAGCCACCTAAGCCACCAAAAGTAGAGAAAACAAAGCTAGATAAAGTACCCAAAGCTACTACTAGTAAGAAAGTAGCTAAATTACCAGAATCTATCGATCCAATTAAGGCAACTAATACACTTAATATAATTAATACTTTCAGCCAAAATGAATTGGTATTAGCAATGGAAAGATCGGGATTATCTAGTGCAGCGATTAAATTAGTTCCAAGTATTATTGCTGTTCGAGATAGTCAGCCAGATCGAAAGTTTGCTACATGGGAGACGATCATCTCGTTGAAGATTAAAAGTCTAGGAGAAGCGACAATTAAAGGAATTATTGAAAAGTTAAAATAGAATCGATCGCAGCGATTGCTAAAGTAGGGGCAATTCATGAAGCGGCGTTTTTATTCGGGGGTTTCCCCCGAATAAAAAAACGACAAGACATTGCCCCTACTTTAGATATTTTGCAAACATCATAAGTTATTCAGTCTACGATCTTAACTTAATTGAGTGATGCGATTGAAGGCTCGATCGACTTCTTGCCATAGTTGGCGGTTGTGAGGATCTACTTTGAGAGCCTTCTTGAGATAGATGCGTGCCTTGTCAAACTCGCGGTGCTGGATTAATTGGTGTCCGTACTGCGAATAAATAATCCCTTGCCATTGACTAATTTGAGCATCCACTGGATTGTGATGAGCCAAACCTTCAATTAAAACGATCGCTTTGAGAAATTGTTGCTGCTTTAATAACGTCTGCAATTCATAATATAGTTGCCACTTCAATTCATCCTCATTCTTAGTCGTAGAACGATTTTTTGCTGGCGGTGCGTCGCGACGAGTGGTGTGAGCCGTTGTGGTACCTGGGGGATTCGCTGGTGGAGTGCGAACTGAATGCGCCTGAATCTTGCCTAGCAATACTTGATAAGCTTCATTTAGAGCGATGAAACGTTGAGAAGCATCGAGATCGCCTGGATTGAGATCGGGATGAAATTTGCGGGCTAATGAACGGTAAGCAGCTTTTAGTTCATCAAGAGATGCCCCTCGGCATATTCCTAATAACTGATAGCATTTGTCCAGACTGATGGTAGATGCAAGCATTTATTTACCAGAAAGCAACGAATATAAAATTTGATTCATACTCACTTAGTGTTCCCCACAATTCCACCTGAATATCACCCAGTCTCGATGTATACTGCCTAATTAAAAGTCACGCATTTTTAAAAACCATTGCAACGTATCACTATTAGCCCCAGCCAAGTTCAGGACAACCAGATCGCACTCACCACGGAACAGCAACATTATCTTACCCACGTGATTCGGCTGCGTACTGGTGATGAATTTGAGGCGATTGACGGCACCGGAGCCTGCTATCTTGCTGCAATTACCCCGACAGGTGCCCAGATCATTCGGATTGCCATTGCCATCAGTCCAGAACTCTTCCAACAGATCATCTTGATCTGCGCTCTACCTAAAGGTAATAACTTCGACGATCTCGTTCGCGCCTGCACCGAGCTAGGTGTAACGACAATTTTACCTGCCATTAGCGATCGAACCCTGCTCAATCCCAGTCCTCAAAAGCTCCAGAGATGGCGCAAAATTGCCCAGGAAGCCGCCGAGCAATCGGAGCGGTTAGTGGTGCCAACAATTGAGGAACCGCAGGCATTAAAGACTATTTTTAGAGAGCTAATCAATCCAGCTTTCAAATATCTATGCGAAGCTAGAGGCGAACATCCTCATTTACTCACCAGTCTCCAATCTACCGAACTTACTGATTTACCTATTATCATCGCGATCGGTCCTGAAGGTGGCTGGACAGACGGTGAAATAGAATTAGCCATCCAGCATGATTTCCAATTAGTATCCCTCGGATCGCGAATTCTCCGCACGATTACCGCTCCCATTGTGGCACTATCGATCGTCTGTGCTGCGATCGATAGTGCTAGAGATGTTGACTAAAGAGCTTGCCTGAAAATAACATCCTAGATATTTGTGGGTTCAGGTTTCGACTTCGCTCAACCACCGATGGTTGAGCGAAGTCGTTGGCGAAGCCTCACCGCAAGGAGAAAACCATAACCCTTCTAAAATTGGGTATATTATTTATCGGGAATCGCCTTAGTTATTCTCAGCAGGCAAATCAGCAGATAAAGAAATCGGCT
>JANNDL010000233.1:0-4878 GCA_031387665.1 Chamaesiphon sp. OTE_75_metabat_95
TTCTCATATGGCTTACTCATTTTTTCAGGTAATTGGTAGATATAGACATCTGCAAAATCTCTAAGTAGATGACGATTAGCTCTCCCAAATCGTTGTACTAATGATGAAATTGGGGCGAGTTCGGTAATGAGAACATCAGCATCGAGATCTAGACTCATTTCACAAACTTGGGTAGTAATTGCGATCGCAGATCGAGCAGATTTATCTACACTTATCCCAAAAGCTTTTACTGTTGCGGTATGAACTTGCTGTCGATCGGCTAGAGTAAAGCGACTATGATATGTGAGAGCTTGAATTTTATGCTCGTGCTCTAATTTTTTAGCGATCGCAATACATCGATCAACTGTATTTACTACCCATAGAACTCGCTTACCTTGACGATAAGCTTCGACAGCTTTCTCGTAGGCAGAATCAAAGTTTTTAGCCAGATGCAACTGATATCGATCTTGTTCTTCCTTAGCTTGAAGATCTTGTAAATCCACCCGATCTTGATCAGTGGGGAATACACTTAAACCAGCTTCTTCTAATTCCTCACGCCGTGACTGTGGTAAGGTAGCTGTCATACACAACACCGGAATATCAAAGTGCTTGAGAAAGCTAATCAAGTTATCAAACATCGATCGATCAAAGCTATGTACCTCATCAATAATTACCGCACTATCAACTAAAGCGGGCATCAGACAGATACTTTGATAACTATGCTCCATAAAGCTCAGAAATTGATCTACTGTCGCACTAAAGAAGCGTTTTGACCAAAAGCTCAAAGCATACAATCTTTCATCAGCTTCCGTGCGATAAACTTTTTGAGTATTATCTCCACCGTCGGGATTTTCTCGCATCGCTTCTAGCTCGTATCGCGCCGTTCCAGTTATCAATGCTGCGTCTGCTTCCGGTGCCCAACCAACATAGTCTTTAAAGCCTTCTAAAGCTGTCCCGCGAGTAGGATAGAGAAAGATAACCTTACTAATCTGATTTTGTTTAGATTGAGCCTCTGCCCAAACCCACGCGGCTAAAGTTTTACCAACTCCACAACCTGCAAGTAGCAAAGTTCGATGGCTTTGAAAACTTAGTTTCGCCTGAAACTCATGGAGCATTTCGGCTCTAAGTTGTTCTAATTGTGCTTGACTATACTCGGCAAAAAACTTCTCTAATTCAAATGGTTTCTGTTCCTGTTTAGCCTTGATCTGCCCTAATCGAGGATAGATAATTTTAGTAGCAATTTCATTATGTGCGATCGCATCACCATGAACAACAGCATCAATCCAATCAGTAATTTCAAGATCTACTCGAACTAAACCAGACGCAACCCCATCAGCAGCAATTAAACCAGCTTTAACGGCTGATAATAGCAATCTTCTCGCTTCATCATCTTCAAGATCATCTGCTAGGTTCTCTGACCATTTACGACCATTTTTAATCGCTTTTTCCCAAGCTATATCTACACCCCAATCTCCTAGTTCCAATCTAGGTAAAGAGTATTCCTCCAGATTGGCAATTTGAGAGATCTTGCCCAATATATTTTTTACTTCAGAATGCTGAAGATAGAGAGCTAATGATGCTTTTAAAGTTTGCGGCTCTCCCCATTTATAGCTTTTACCGTTATTAGTAGTTTTTTCATCTCTAGAAGCCTTGAGGTGATGAGATAAAACCGCACCAGTGATGATATCTAAATCTAGATTTGGATTATGCCCTAACCAATCTCGTACTTCTGACAAACATAGAACTAATGCGCTCAAATGCTCATGGCGTAAAGTTTGAGCTGGAAACCCAGTACTCTGCACAGCAGCAAGAAAATCTTCATTAGCTTTACCGATATCGTGAAATAATGCAGCAACTTGTAGGTTCAGTAGGAATATCTGTTGCTGTTCAGGAGTTAATATTTTGAAAAATCGACACCAATTTTGTCCCAATCTCCTATCTAATCGGAAGATATGATAAGCAGCTTCATCTGTATCTAACAGATGTTTTTCAAGCGAGATAGGATCTCGATCTCTCCGCTGACTCTTGGCTAGTAGCATTTCGGGTAGTTTATTCATCCAACATTCTCTCTCTGCGTGGTAAAGGATTGAAAATACCGCACCCCATCTTATGTTTGCCACCCAATCCCGCGATTTGGAGCTTGAGCGAATCTTCATCACTGAGATCGCTAATCTCTACCCCAAAGCCAACAACTGAATACTGTTTGATCTTGATAGCTTTGCGATCGATCTCCCCATTTTTATTCAAGGGAATCTTGGCTATCCCAGTAATCTCTAGAGTATCTAATTGACGCTGTACGGCTGCTAAAAAAGGCTCTGGCTCCTGAAACTTCTTGATCGTCACAATCCTCGATCGCAAGACAGAGACAGGCTGTAAAGGCGACATCATCGGAATACCTAACTGAATCGAATGAATTCCGACAGTTAATTTTTGTCCGGCTAAAGGCAATATTAAACCGATAATTTCTGGATCGTAAGGTATCCTAACTCTGAGTTGAGAATGGCGATGAAGCTGAATTTTCCCTGGTGCGTGTGGCTTTCCCGAAATTGATTGAATACTGATATCATCTCTGGCGTGAATTTCTGCATGTACGTGAGAAATTGCACTGTAGAGTCCATACGCATTATCCGCTGGGAAAATTTCACCCTCAATAATGGGAAACCCTATTTCTACATGAGGCAACACAAAGCTACCTGCAATTGCAGGTTCGATTCTAGTGTCTAACATATTATGAATTAAATAATTTGAGTGAAGATTTGCTTAACACCTTACGGCATCGATCTTTTTTAGTTCGATCGAATTCTATCCACCAATCCAATCGGCAAGGGAATCTCCACCAGCAGAAAAAGGATCTACACGACTGAGTAAGCATTCACGTTCACCAAGAAGAGCTTGAAGTTGAATATCAACCTCATACCTAACGTCTTCTAACTTTTCTTGAATTGAGTGCATCTCCGCTTCAATGTCTCGTACTTGAGAGCACAACTTTAGCAAACTGGAGTGATCCATAACGACACACACCAAAAATTTCTCGATGTTTCTTATTAGAACACGAGGTAAAAAAATAGTCAAGGCATGTACAATATAAAAGCTAAGTGATCGCCGAATGGCATCTGTGGTGACAGCATTTCTGTTGAAATGGCTGATAGCATTTATATTGTAGTGCTCAACGCCTTGCGGCATCGAGGAATAAGCCCAGGATAACACTCTTAACATCTGAACACACCCCTATATTTTCAAATTTTGATAACCAGCATTCATCTTCTCGATCTCCTCTCGCATTATCGCTACCAACTCTGGCGGTTGCAGCACGATTGCACCTCTCCCATAAGAGAGTACCCACCGCTTCAGCTCTTGTAACCCTTTTGCTACAAGTTTCAATGTAATCGCCCCATCTTCATGCTCAACAATTTTTTGTTGGGGATGCCAAGCCCGTTCGCGGATATAGGGTGCAGTCTTAGCATCAAACCAAATTTCAATTGTTTGCAAGTCTCCCCCCACCTCCGCCTGAAAAATATCTTCAAAGTGCTGCTGGGCATCAAAATTAGGATCGCGGGTGAAACTTTGGGCTAATATTTCCAGCTTGCGAATTCTATCTACTCGAAACCACCGAATCGCCTGTCTCGTATGACAATAGCCAATCGCATAAGGATTGGTACCGCGATAGATATAGAGCAGATAGGGATCGAAGGTTCTTTCACCTACGCGATCCCGACTGGCGGTATAGTAAGTCATCTGAGTGGAATAACTCTTTTGACAAGCAGTTTCTAGGCTCTGCCAAATCTGCGGATCGAGATCGATCTTAGCTCCAGTCCGAAATAGTACTCTGTCACTCGCTACCTGCTGCAAATTTACCCAAGTAGTCTCTGGCAAACGCTCTCCTAGCCGCTGAATTGCCGATCGAAGCTGTAGACTATAAGCAGCACCTGCACAACCCTCCAGCATCCGCGCACCCAGCGTCAGCGCGAATAATTCACCTTCACCGAGGGGAATAGTCGGCAGATTCCAGTTCAGGTCGGTATAGTGCCAACCGTTGGTTTTGGTATACTCGATCGGAGCATGATAGCGATCTCGCAAAAACTCCAGATCGTTCCGAATCGTGCGCTCGGTAACTTCTACTTCCGCTCCTAAACTACTGGCGGTATGTTTGCTCGTTGTTTGCTGACGGAATATTTCATCAATTCTGATCAAGCGTTCGAGCTTAATTGGCGTAGTTGATTTCATGGCTAATTGGGTTAACTACACCCAGAATACCCAACCAAGTCGGAAAAAACCTTTCCGACTTAAAAATATCTCGAACAAGTAGGAAGATCGATCGAGGATTCTAATATTTAGAAAATAGCCACTCAAAATGTTTGTTAGATAGAAATAGTAAAATGACCAGCGATCGATCGAAAGGATCAATCACTGGTCATCAATCAGATTCTAGCCGACATTTACTTTAACGATTTTGTTTTTCTCTTCCTCTGCCTTAGGCAAAACTAGCTTGAGAATACCGTCTTTGTAGTCCGCTTGAACATTGGTATTTTGAATCCTTACAGGTAGCGGGATGACACGCTGAAATCGACCATAGCGAAACTCGCTGCGAGTCATTCCTTTGTCTTCAGTTACCGCTTCTTCTTTGCGTTCTCCACTGACAGCTACAGTATCGGCAGTCACTTGGATCTCAATGTCTTGAGCACTCATCCCTGGTGCTTCGATACTTAAATGGATTGCTTCAGATGTTTCCTGCAATTCGGCAGATGGAACGAAAGATTGGAGCGAGTTTTTACTTTCGCTATTAGTTGTATTGAGCGTATCAAACAAACGGTTCATACTCCGTTGTAAGTAATCAGTCTCTTCAAATGGTTGCCAACGAATCAGAGCCATAACAATCACCTTTTATTTAACTAAACTACT
>JANNDL010000015.1:0-7344 GCA_031387665.1 Chamaesiphon sp. OTE_75_metabat_95
CGTCTTCTCCAACGCCTCCGGTTCCTACTCCTCCAACATTAACCTGGCTGTAGAAAACGGCACCTGGGAAAACGAAGCCGAACTCCAAGAAATGTACCTCGGACGCAAATCCTTCGCCTTCAGTGCTGATAATCCTGGCACCATGGAGCAAAACCGCACCATCTTTGAAACCTCCCTCAAGACAGCGGATGTCACCTTCCAGAATCTGGATTCCTCGGAAATCAGTCTGACCGATGTATCCCACTACTACGACTCAGACCCAACCAAAATCGTCGCTAACCTGCGGACAGATGGCAAAACGCCTACGTCCTTCATCGCTGATACCACGACTGCTAACGCTCAAGTTCGCACCCTTTCCGAGACTGTGCGATTAGATGCACGGACGAAGTTACTCAATCCCAAATGGTATGAGGGAATGCTCTCCCACGGCTATGAAGGCGTGCGGGAACTCTCGAAACGGTTGGTGAATACCAGCGGTTGGAGTGCAACAGCCGGAGCGGTGGATAACTGGATTTATGAGGAAACCAATGACACGTTTATCAAGGATAAGGAGATGTGTAAGCGGTTGATGGATCTCAATCCGAATTCGTTCCGTAAGATTGTTTCGACGCTGTTGGAGGTCAATGGGCGCGGTTATTGGGAGACTAGTGATGAGAATTTGGATATGTTGCGCGACCTTTATCAGGAGGTTGAAGACCGGATTGAGGGTGTTGAGTAATACCTAATTGAATAAATTAACCCCTGTGGATTTGAACAATCTATGGGGGTTAATTTATTAAACTCCTAAAACTGAATGTGATTACAGTTTTGATTGATTCGAGTATCATAGAGTAACAGCCATCAAACAGCGAAGCAAGACCGATGCAAACAATTTTGCTCACTCACGAAGAAGTCGCCCATCGTGCCCAAAAGATGTACGAAAGTGGCATTAGTCAGCAGGTACACTCAGAAGAGAATATCGGCAAAATGGTAATTATCGATATCGAGACAGGTAACTATGAAGTCGATGAAGATGGTTTAGTTTCCGCTACCCACTTGAGCGAGAAAAATCCGACGGCTCGACTGTTTGGTATCCGCATTGGCTACAATGTCTCAGCTTCTTTCGGTGGTGTGATGGAGCGGGTTGATTAGATGATTTCTGGAATTGTTAAAGGCAGACACGCCACTATCGGGGTAGTTTTTCGGCTACCAAATCGACCAGATTTCTCGATTGACTTTGTAATCGATACTGGATTCACAGATCATCTTTCCTTACCACCAGAAGCAGTTTCTTTGCTAGGCTTGCCTTTCAAGTATGCGATGTCAGCCAATTTAGCTGATAATAGCAACGTAATATTACCAATTCATGAGGCAGTAATTCTCTGGAATGGAGTAGAGCAAAAAGTTCGCGTGCTTGCAGCGGGTAAAAAACCTTTACTTGGAACGAGATTGCTAGAAAATTATGAGCTTGTCGTGAGATTTGCTGAAGGTGGATTAGTGAAAATCGAAAAGTTTTAATCGTCTTTTTAAATCATCAATTTATTAGTTCCTGACTAGTTATAATTGGAGAAAATTATGGATTTTCCCCTTTACTCAGATGTTATTTTATTACGCGATCTTCCTGATGAAGATCTATCTATAGGTGATATTGGTACGGTCGTCGTTCGCGTAGCGTCGCCTTTGGTGAATCGACATGATGTTGATGGATTAGAGACTGGATACAGTGTTGAGTTTTTTGATATGCTGGGAAATACCGTTGCGATCGCAACTTTGCCAATGAGTTTTTTTCGCATTCCTTCGAGTGCAGATAGACCAACTGTAAGACTCATGGCTACTACTGGATAAATTAGGTATAGCTTAGTCTTCTTTAGCTTCTCTAATCTTTTTATCACACCATCGAGAGATCGCTGATGTCAATTTCTCACCTCTTGCAGCTACATTTTTGGAGTGTAACAAGAAAGAGTCTATTGATCTTTCAGGATGTGTATGACTTTGGACAATTGCGTGGATAGCTTGATTTCGTTCTTCACGCCATTTATCAAACTCAAAAATCAAATCGTTATACCCACCAGAAATAATTGCTTCTGGCTGATGTTTTTTCCATAAATCCTGCATCCTTTTGAGTGATTTGGGTTGTTTTTCAATTTTGAGCACATTCCGAAAATAGCTACTCAATCGATCGGATATGATACTTTCCTCGATCGTTATAGCTTCAAGATAAAAGCCTTGTTCTTGAGATTCTTTGATGCGTGTCCATGCTTCCCGATAGGCGAGATATTTAGGACCATTACCTATGATTGGTTTTTCTAATTCGGTACTTTTTTTGAAAGTTTGAGTCATTGTTAATGATAAATAATGTGATTAGTCATATCTGGTGATGAGATCGATTACTTTCTTGGATTAAGACTGTTTAATTCAAAGAAACAAATTTATAAGCAATAATGATTGTAAATTATTTTTTGATTCTTCTCCTATCAGCCTTTGCTCCTTCAATATCTCCTAGTGCTTCTCTTATATCAGCCCGAATATAGGGATTAGGATCGAAATCATCAAGACTCATCACTTCTGCATTATCAATAATCAACTCTTTAGCTTTAGCTAAATATTCATCCGCTTTAGCTATCGCTTCGATATCTTCTTGTGATTCATTCCTGGAGCCTTGCATTCGGAAACTTTCGGATATTTGATAATAGGCATAAGGATTATTAGGTCGAAGCTCGATTACTCGAAAATAGTCTTCTCGTCCTTTACCATACATTGCAAACTGTGCAGTGGCTCTTCGCCAATAAGCCTTGAGATTATTTGGATCTAAATGAATGGGGACAGATAAGGCACCATGAATTGCGGAATCAGCAGCACCTCTAGTACCTATTTGATTTTCAGATCCGAATAGTTTATCTGCACGAATTTTGTCCTTGTTGCTACCTATTTTATCTTCAAGTGTATATTTAACTGAACTTCTATAGTGATAGAATAAATAATTATTAGGTTCCATCTTAATTGCTTGGTCGAAGTCAGCTAACGATCCAATTAAATCTTTTATAATATATCTAGCAATACCTCGATAAATGTAAACATTAGCATTTTTAGGATTGAGCTTGACTAAACGATCATATTCCTCAATGTATTTTGAATCAATTACTAATGCACGGTTAAAATCTTCGATTGTGGATGTTTCCAGAAAATATGTTAATCCTGTCCCACTATCTAATAATCCCTTGTTTATATAAGCTTGAGCATATTTATCATCTAATTCCAACGCACGATCGAAATCCCGACGAGCACCATCACAATCACCTATTTGTATTTTAGCCTCACCTCGATTGTTATAGACATGGGCGAAATTAGGCTGTTCTGCTACCGCGTCATGATATTTTTCATCGACACTTACTGGATTTTCAACGCATTTGATTGATATATTAGCGATGTCGCTAATAGTATTGGCTTTAGCATCATCTACTCGACAGGTCAAACTCAAGCTGCCAAAAAACAAACCGATCGATAAAGCACTAAAACGTTTCATGATGAATAATATTAGATGATTGAAAATTTAGGTTGTGAACTTTTATCTATTGCGAATATCTGAGATCTTGATAACTCCATTCTCGAACACTAGATCGAACGTCGATTGGCTGGTTTCACCCGTTGGCGTAAGCTCTCCTTGGAGAATTGAGTCTTTTTCCCCGACTATTAAAATTTAGTTGTTATATGTCTCGGATTTTCCATCGATCAACCATTTGCCATCTATCCAAACCAAGGAAATATATTTCTTCTTGTCACCCATGATTCTACCGCTACGGAGTTTGTACCTTAAATTGGCTTTAACTACAGAGCTTGTTTCAGAGCTTTTGATAACTCTAGTATCGTCAATATAAACTTTCTCTACGGAATTCCACCACTCTATGTACTCATTAAATCCTTGCTCTGAGTTCGATCCTTTAAAACTTGGTGATAAGTCATTCCAAGATCGATCTAACTCTCTACTATTGATCGATCTGTAATGATTGATAACAGCCTTGTCGGGAGTCGGTTTTTCGCTACTAGACGAAACCAAAGAACTATTATTGGCTAACTCTCCATCATTAGATTCATTGCTACCTTCATTCGATCGGCTTGAATCAGACTTACTTTCACCTTCATTTGATTGTGTTTGAATATTTCGGTCTTCAGACGGTAATTTGAATGTTGTTAGATTAACCGCTAATTTTAGCTTACTGGCATCATTAGCAACTCTAAATATTTTGGCAGTCTGGGCTGTTCCCCCAGGAAATATCTGTTCATTGTCTCGATCTAGTCCCTGTTCTTTGAGCCAGACACCTTTGGTCATAAAATTATCGATCTCATCATATTTACGCCCTTCTCGATCTTTCAATTGAAATCGAGACCAAGCCATATTTCCAGACTCATCGCCCGTATTCTTGAGCGTGAGGTAAACTACAATTAGTTTGCCACCTTTGCCTTCGATCGGACTCGCAAAGGTATTATCAGCCACAATTCGATCGAATGTTTGAATCCTGTCAACTTTCACAGCTCGATCCGATCTGACATTAGCCATTACACCTACTGAAATTAGATCAACTTTCGGTGATTGTGGCTTGGCAATTTTAGGAGCTGGCAAAGAGGTATTCTTGTCAGAAGGTTGCTGCTATGCAGCAACCTTCTGAGGCGCAATTTTTTGTGTAGTATCGCGCTCGACACTGCAACTACTCACCAATAGTGAGATTGCAGTTAGTCCTACAAAATAATGAATATTACTAGCTTGACGCATATTATGACCATTGATGAAGGGATATCGCTACTCAATCTAATTACTATAATCAGCCAGATTCCAAACGCCCTCAGTATTTTCCACAAGATTGGACTGAGGTTTAGGTGAATAGCATAAATCATGGTAGCTACAAACATATTCAACTACATCACAGCTAAATCAGGACAATCTTGATAAAGGCAACGATTCTATACTTTTGAGTAAACACTGATTCGATTCTCCACGGAGAGGCTACGCCAACGAGTTAAAATCGGCGTAACTACTCAGGGGGGGTAGGAAGTCAATGGGTTTGAGCCATTATTGAGGCGAAAAATGGCTAATTAGTAACAATTAATGTCGTGAAATCGCTTGAAACCCGCATTCTCTCATTACCCCCCTGAGTAGTTACAAATCGGCTTATGCAAAGTTTCATATTCAATTCGACTCCGCCGACGCTACTCCACCGCAATGAGTAACCCACCCATCCAAGTATTTGGTTATCATGGCACCAGCAGAGAAAAAGCCAACACAATCCTCTCAGAAGGATTCCGAGTCAGCGACAACAACTACGACTGGCTAGGTGAAGGCGTATATTTTTTCCAAGATGCACCCCACCGAGCAATGCAATGGGCAACCCAACAGCATCCTCAACACCCCGCAGTCATTCGCGCCGTCATTCAACTCGACAATTGCATCGATCTACTCGACATCAAGTGGTTTCCGCCACTGAAAATTGTCTACAATTCATTTAGAGAAGGGTATCAACGATTTGAAAGACCTTTACCGAAACAAAATCCCACCCTCTCAAAAGCTCATCGCTTAGACTGTGCTTTCTTTAACTACGCTACCGAATTACTACGGAGCCAAGGACAAGAGATGGAAGCCATTAGAGCCGTATTTGTCGAAGGTGAGAATATGTTCCCCAGTTCGGCAATTTTCGATTTAGCTCACATCCAGATTGCAGTTAAGAACACTGCATTAATTAGAGATTGTCAACTGATAGAAATAAATGGAGAGATTTAGACAATGTTAGATTTTGACAAAGCCACAAAAATATTGACCGAACATTTTGCTAATCTCACCCCAGATGAATTTGAAGCGAATCTCAAAAAATATTGTCCAGAGTTATCTCCAGAAAATACGGACAATCTAGAGAATATTAAACATACAGATCTTTATCAACAAGGACACCAAGATAGTAAACTGCAAATTATTCCCAAGTTACTAGACAAAGGATTGAGTACTCAGGAAGTAGCCGAACTGTTGGAATTAGACATACACAAAGTCGAAGAAACAGCAGCACATGGTATTTAATTTTAGAACATTTCGGGCATATCTTCATCGATGTCCCGCCAACCTTAGTTTATGAAGGCGACCCAATATAGTTATTATTCTCCCTTACCGCATATTTCGTAGTTAAGAAATTCTAAATACTAAATTTGGGCCATCAAAATTAATTGCATAACGATTAAGAATATTTCTTCCAATAATGATTTCATCATTGAGAACATCATCAGGAACAGCAATAACTTTGGCTCTAAAGAAGTTTACCCCATCAAAACTCATACCAACTCGATAAGCTGTACCCCTAGAAGATTGACCTAAACCTCTGAAAGAAATCGATTGTTGCCTGTCAATAGCTGTAGCTTGAAGCTTAGAAATAACTGTATAGGAAACAATAGTCAGATCGGAACCAGTATCGAGAATCCCGCAATTGCAGGTAGTGATAATTGCCGGATTGCTGAGATTGTTAAAATATGTGGTGACAAGTGGGATCGGAGAGATGCCGTTAACCTTAGTATACGAAAAATCAGGCATTAAACTTGCCTTCGATTGGAACTAAGTGGCAGAAAATACCATGATACTGAGCAATTCTATCTCGAACTAAATCTGTCTCCCACACTCTATCGAGCAAAGTATCTTCATCGATATCGGCATCAATTACCTTACCATCTTCAAATAAGACATACATCCCTGCATGGTGTTCGATCAACTCAGGCAACATCGCATCAAAAAGATCGCTTTGTTTAGTTATATAATTACAAGCATCTTGATTCCAGAATAGACCTTCAACTTCATTTGTAGCGGGTTGGCTTTGAAGTTGCTGGTATTGTTGTTCGTTCACGTAGTGTCTCCATCAGAGAATCGCTTGAGATAGTAAAATACTTGGGTCGCGACGAGTTTTCTGCCCAATATAAGCAAGCTTTTCTAAATGCTCGGAATCGATTTGAATATTGATTGCCATCGATCTTGACGCTAGGATTTCTGAGTTTACTACCAGAATTTTAACATGCCCCTTCTCGATCGCGTAGCATCAGCAGTAAGCATCGCCTGTGTCCTCTGGGGTACAGACAACATCAAAACCTACGGCGAATCCCTCGCCCAAATCATGTGGATGGTCGGAGTCAAACCCGTCCCTGATGCCCTCGGACGGATTAACAAACTCCAAATGATCTCCCTCGAAGAACTCGGTCGTTCCCGCATCGATGTTGTAATTAACTGCTCCGGTGTCTTCCGCGACCTATTCATCAACCAGATGAACCTGCTCGACCAAGCCGTAAAAATGGCAGCCGAAGCCGATGAACCCCTCGAAATGAACTTCATCCGCAAACACGCTC
>JANNDL010000040.1:0-33867 GCA_031387665.1 Chamaesiphon sp. OTE_75_metabat_95
TGGGCACCGACTAGTCAGGTTTGTTCTAGTTGTGGCTTTCGATGGGGCAAGATCGATCTTTCTGTTCGCTCTGTTGTTTGCTTGAATTGCCACACCGAACATGATCGGGACGAGAACGCATCAAAAAATATAGAAATGGTCAGCACAGGGAATTGGCACGACCTAAAATGGACGGGGAGCGATAGTAAGACTACTTCGGTAGCAAATTGCGATGAGCTGTCAAGAATCCTCACGCCTTCAGGCTGAGGAGTATTTCAACGTCCCGATGGCGAACAGTTTTTAGGATTTATCGAGCTAGATCAACGGCGAAAGATGGCTGAAGAACAGCGACAAATAGCTGAGGAACAGTTGGAAATAGCCAACGAACAGCGGCAAATAGCTGAAGAACGCGCTAATCAGTTAGCTGCTAAATTGCGGGAATTGGGGGTAGATCCTGATTCCCCATCCTAGTAGCCCTAATTAAAATTCGTCAGGAGCGGGCGATGCTGATGGCTTATTTGGTGAGGAGATCGATCTGACCGAAAATGATTTCAAATATAATGAATGAAAATTTCTAATTAGTTTTTAAATGGATGTACTAACTAGACAAAAATTTATTCAACTTACGCTCAGAAGAGTAAAACCTGGAAGTGGTAGCACCCATGAATTTTTAACAACTCGTACATGGGAAAAACAAGTGACAGATCTACGCCAACTAATTCAGGTCAACTATGTAATTGTTGGTGGGGTAGCTACTCGCCTATATATGCCAGAACGGATGACTGACGATCTCGATATTCTGATTCATGATGATGAGGCGGCAAAAGCGTATCGCAGTCTCATCGAACAGAATGCTCGGAAAATTGGAGATCTGAGTATTGGAGGTACTTCGTGGGAGTTACCAGATCGAACGATACTTGATATCATTACGAGTGAACAGCCGTGGGTGAAAACTGCACTGCGGCAACACCGAATCGGCAGTGATGGACAACCTGTGATCGATCTACCTTATTTAGTTTTGATGAAGCTTGAGGCTAGTAGGACGACGGATCTTAGTGATATTAGTCGCATGTTGGGACAAGCTAGTGATCTGGAATTGGATGAGGTGAGAAAAACGATCGAGATGTACGATCGCAATAGTGTTGAGGATTTGGAAAGTTTAATTCAGTTGGGAAAAATTGAAATGTCCTAGTTTGTCTTGTGGAGTGAGCTGCTGTTGGGGATGATTGCGGGTAGGCTGGGGGAAGGGTTGCTGGCTGGCGGAAACAAGCGATCGAATGACAAGAATGTTCTCTGGTATGGATTACCTGCGGGCGGGCTGCCGCCAACGACGGGGACGGGCGATGCTGATGGCTGATTTGGTGAGTCTGTCAACTTTGATCATTGTCTAATAAATCGGAAATTAAAATCTAAATCTACCTACTTCAACAAATAAGAATCAAGCTCAGGGTACCGAGCAAATAAACGATCGACACTAGCAATTTTTGCATTATATTCTAATGCTGTAGCTATAATTAAACGGTCAAATGGATCTTGACGAATTGGTGACAATTCGACAGCACGAGCAGCGATCGATTCATCGATTGGAAATAGTTCAATCCCAAACGGAATTATCGCTTGAGCAAACCACTCTGATAACGGAGTTGAAATTTTGATTCGTCCTTTTTGGTGTGCCAAAGCGATTTCATAGCAGGATATGGGCGAAATACCAACTCGCTCGGCAGATTCAATTAGCTCTCGCCACCGAGCCGGAAATAGATCGAAGTTGGCATTAACCACCCACAGCCAGATATGGGTATCGAGAATAATTATTTGAGACATTCCCAATCTTCCTCATCGACGATCGGACTGATAATATCTCCTAAAATTTCAATCTTCCCTGCTAGTGCAGTTGAAAAAGTTCGACGTTTGAGAGGGGGTGACTGAGATGCTCCTAGCACTGTCACAATTAGTCGTGCAGAAGTTAATGGTGGCTGTTCGTCAACCCAAATTACGCGACCATTTTTATAAATTGCTTCATAACTTTTCAGCATCACGATCGCGCTCCTGTAAGTATCACTGATATTAAAACTAATCTTCCACAACTGAGCCTTTATCTATGATAGTACGACCGACTCAATAAATCGTCAGTAGCTTTAGCTCAAGCCCCAACGTCGGTAATCGAATCCCAAATTGACTCTCGTTGGCAGAGCCTCTTCCCTGAAGAATCGATCGACTGATGACTGTTCTATAGGTTGGGCAGATCGAGTCTAGATGCTACGACCGATCGATCGATACATCTAGCTAGATTGTGCAATCTGGAATTATTGTTGGTACGCTGGGCGAAGGGTTGCTGGCTGGCGGGGACGGGCGATTACCGACCGTACGCTACGCGATCAAATCAGGAGAAATGATCTCTGGGATCGATTACCTACGGGCGGTGCTCTCCGCCAACGACGGGGGCGGGCGATGCTGATGGCTAATTTGGTGGCTCTGTGGGGACGATTACCGTCAGCGATTAGCCAGAGGCTAGGCTTCCGCCAACTGCCTACAACTAGCTATAATTGGAATCTCCAGTAAATTAATTGACTTATGGAAATCACCACCCAACTAGATCCAAAATATACTGAAAAAATCGCGTCAATTCAAAGACAGACTCAGCAAGATCTTAGTGAAATTGTCGGTAAAGCGATCGATCTCTATTATCAGACGCTGCAAGTAGAAAGTAATCAATTTAGCCGTAAGCAGTTATTTGGTTGTCTGCGGGGACGGATTGGTGTAGCGGCGGATTTTGATGCGCCGCTTGATGATTTTGCGGAGTATATGTGATGCGGATCTTGTTAGATACACATGTTTTGATTTGGCTGGTAGAGGGTGACAAAAATTTGAGTACTGTTGCCAGATCTGCGATTGAGGATCAAGATAATAGTTTGTATCTGAGTATTGCCAGCCTATGGGAAATAACGATTAAGCTTAGTTTGGGCAAACTCGATCTCCAATTATCTGTAGATGAGATGGTTGAATCTTTTCTGATTCCTGGGGGAATTGAAATATTACAAATCCAAACCAGGCACTTATCAATTCTGCGGGATTTGCCATTACATCACCGCGATCCTTTCGACCGAATGATTATTGCTCAAGCTAAGTCAGAGAAGATGACGCTCGTATCTGCGGATGGGCTGCTCGACCAATATGGTGTAAATTTACTACGGTAGGCTACGCCAACGAGTGTCACAAATGCGATCGAGTTTAGATGCTATGGCTGAACGATCGATACATCTAGCTAGGTTGAGTGATGTGGGGTGAGAAGCTATTGGGGATAACGATTGCAGACCGTATGCTACGCGATTACCTCCGGTACGCTACGCGAACGAATCAGGATAAATGATCTCTGGTATCGATGGTCGGGGGCGGGCGATGCTGATGGCTGATTTGGTGGCTCTGTGGGAAGGATGATCGAGGTTGGGCTGCTGCCAATGGCTAATGGGATCTTTGATGAATTAGTTGGTGGTGGTTGGGGGGAAATGGTGGTGGTTCAGTGTCTAGGTTGTGGTGAGTGTATAAATTGTGGTCGATGGTGGTGAGTTATTACTGTTGTGGGTCGATTCTTTAGAGAGGGCACTACCTAATCGAGTTTGATAGTACCTTAGATCCTGCTAAAATTGACTGGCTGATAAAATCATCGTTGTTGAGTGGTTGAATAGTGCTGCTGAGGCACGATCGGGGTGAGATATAATGGATAAGTTGATTTTCGGCGGATCGATGTTATGAGTACTAAAGCTTCAACCTCTGTAATCATGCCAGAAAGTGTGATGACCGATCTAGAATTACTATCAGGAGAACAGCGTCAACAAGTATTTGATTTCGTGGCGTTTTTAGCTCAACAACGAACTGTGACGGTAAAGAATTTAGGGGTGCCAAAACACCAGAGAGTCTTTGGCCAATATCAGGGTAGAATTTCGATGAGTGAAGATTTTGATGCGCCTTTACCAGATTCTTTTTGGCTGGGTGAGTCATGAGGCTACTGTTAGATACAATGTCTTTATCTGGCTAAATGATTCGCCACAGCGAATCGGTGAGAAGGTGATGTCAATTGTCGCCAACCCAGACAATGATTTATGTTTGAGTTTGACTAGCATTTGGGAGATGCAAATCAAGATTCAGTTGGGAAAGTTGAAGTTGAATGATTCGCTGCCTGAGATTTTGAAAACTCAGCAGGTGGAAAATAATCTTGAGTTGCTGACAATCTCCTTGGAGCACATTTTGGCACTGGAGAGCTTGCCTCATCATCATAAGGATCCTTTTGACCGATTGTTGATTGCTCAGGCGCAGACAGAGGGAATGACTTTGGTATCAGCAGATGGAATGTTTGGGCTGTATGAAGTGAAGTTGCTATGGTGAATGCAGAAGGATTAAAAATTACCATCCCGAAGACGGGCGGTAGAATGGTGAAAGGAGTCTATGTAAGACAGATTGTAAAGTTGCTAAATTTGGAGGAATCGAGCGATCGAAGCTCAGACTCAGCCTGAAACGCTAGAAAACTATCTGAGTCTCACTTATCCAATCACGCTCTATCCTGAGCCAGATGGAGGCTATACGGTGATGATGACAGATTTTGTGGGGTGTATTTCGCAAGGAGATACTCTGGAGGAGGCTATGGCTAATATTCAAGGGGCAAAAATAGCTTGGATGGAAATGGCTTGGGGATATAGTGATGAAATTTCACTTCTAAGTCAATTTTGATGATGGATGTATAAAATATGATGATTACCTTCGATACGCTATCGCGAACGATGGTGTGTTATTGCTGTTGTGGGTTTTTGGCGGAGAGCATAACCGTGGCTAATCGAGACTGATAGTACCTTAATACTGCTAAAATTGACTAGCTGGTAAGGTCATCATTGTTAAATGGATGAAAACAGACAAACTTTTTTACCGAATATTTTTATCGCAACCCGCTCTAATCTCAGAGTTGTTGCCTGGGGTGCCGCCTGATTGCGAATTTGAGTACAGTGCCCCAGTAGTCAAAGAAATCGAAGTGCGGCTGGATGGTTTGCTCATACCCAGTGCTGATGACTTGAGTTTACCATTGGTCTTTCTAGAAGCCCAAATGCAGAGTGATGTTAACTTTTACGGTCGATACTTTGCAGGAATATATCTGTATCTGCGCCAGTACAAGGCAAATAGACCCTGGAAAGGTCTGCTAATTCTGAATCGTCGCAGCCAGGATTTAGGATCGGAAGTGCCCTATCAGTTGCAGTTGGATCTTCAAGTTCAGCGTCTGTATCTGGAAGATTTGCTCCCATTGACAGAATTAAGCCCAAATCTGGCGATGCTGCGACTATTATTTTTGCCAGATGCAGAAGTCGGTGTTGCGGCTCGGTCAATTTTGGACAATCCGCCGAGTGATGTTGAGTTTCGGCGGCGGTTAGATTTAGTAGAAGCTATACTAGTAAATAAGTTTCCCCAACTCAGTTTTGAAGAGGTACGCCAAATGTTAGATCTCAAAGAAGTTAATTTTAGTGAGACTCGGTTTTACAAAGATGTCCTTCAGAAGGGACTTGAGCAAGGACTTGAACAAGGACTCGAACAAGGTTTACAGCAAGGAGAATCGGATCTAGTTTTACGACAGCTTCAGCGGCGTTGTGGGGTGCTCTCTATCGATCGACAGGAACTAGTCAGATCTCTACCCATTGCAAAATTAGAAGCTCTCGGTGATGCACTACTGGATTTTAATGGGATGGCAGATCTAGAGGCTTGGTTCAAGGCAAATTTGTAACCTAATTAGCGATTCTCCTTCTGCTGGGGCAGATGCTCCGCGACTAAAGTGTGGACTGCCGGAAGTCTGCTTTATTTGACTGCCAAGTTTTCAGTCCACTTGAGTGGACTTTCGCTGGTAGCCTGGGGATTGATCCCCAGGTGGTTCAGGTGCGAAGCTAGGGATAGTCGCAGGGAGATCCCAATCGCCAACTCACGTCAAGCTATGACTGATCGATCAATACATCTAGCTAGGTTGGGCGATCTGGAATTATTGTTGGTAGGCTGGGCAAAAGGTGGCTGACTGGCGGGGATACAGAATCGCTCTCCTGTAAGTATCACCGATATTAAAACTAATCTTTCACAACTGAGCCTTAATCTATCATAGTACGACCGACTAAATAAATCGTCAGTAGCTTTAGCGCAAGCCCCAATGTCGGTAATCGAATCCCAAATTGACTCTCGTTGGCAGACTTGTACTGTTCGCGGTAGCGGAGTGTTTGCGTAAGCAATAGCGTCTGCCTGTGCCTCCGGCAGGCTAACGCCAAAAGCAGAGCGTAGCCGTTGGCGTTGGCGGAGCCTACCGTCAGGTGGTAGCCTGCCGTAGGCACAGTAGCCTCTTGCCTAAAGAATCGATCGACTGATGACTATGTTCTAGATGTTGGGCAGATCGAGTCTAGATGCGATGACTGATCGATTGATACATCTAGCCAAGTTGTGCAATCTGGAATTATTGTTGGTACGCTGGGCGAAGGGTTGCTGACTGGCGAGGACGGGCGATGAAATGAGGAGAAATGATCTCCGGTATGGATCGACGAGTGCGGGCGATGCTGATGGCTGATTTGGTGGGTCTGTGGGGAGGATGATCTAGGTTGGGCTGCTGCCAATGGCTATGGGATCGGGATGGATAAGTTGGTGGTGGTTGTGGGAAATGCTGGTGGTTCAGTGTTTAGGTTGTGGTGAGTGTATAAATTGTGGTTGATGGTGGTGAGTTATTACTGTTGTGGGTCGATCGCGTACTGATGGTATAGTCATGCGAGCGGGAAAATTATGATAATTAAAAGTCTGCAATTATCAAACCCTTCAACTGGTATAATTTTCATTTTAGCCGCAAGCAATTTAAAGTTATGAGAGTTTTAGTAACGGGTGGAGCTGGTTTCCTTGGTTCCCATTTGGTCGATCGATTGATGGCCAATGGGGATGACGTAATTTGCTTGGACAATTTTTATACAGGTAATAAGCAGAATATTATCAAGTGGTTCGACAAACTAAATTTTGAATTCATTCGTCATGATATTACTGAGCCAATCAGATTGGAAGTAGACCAGATTTATCACTTGGCTTGTCCAGCTTCTCCAGTGCATTATCAATCTAATCCAATTAAGACGATTAAGACTAGTGTGTTGGGGACGATGAATATGTTGGGTTTGGCTGAAAGGGTGAAGGCTAGATTTTTACTGGCTTCTACGAGTGAAGTATATGGCGATCCCGATGTTCATCCGCAGCAGGAAGATTATTGGGGAAATGTGAATCCGATCGGGATTCGATCTTGTTACGAGGAGGGCAAACGGATCGCTGAAACTCTAACATATGACTATCATCGTCAGCACAATTTGGATGTCAGAGTGGTGCGGATATTCAATACCTATGGGCCAAGAATGTTAGAAAATGATGGTCGGGTGGTTAGTAATTTTATCGTTCAGGCATTGACAGGAAATCCACTTACTGTTTATGGTGATGGTACTCAGACTAGAAGTTTTTGTTATGTATCAGATTTGATTGAAGGATTTATCCGATTGATGGCTAGTGACTATATCTATCCAGTTAATATTGGCAATCCAGGGGAATATACGATCTCTCAACTAGCTTCGGCAGTAAAGGAGATGATTAATCCAGGATCGGAAATAATTTTCAAACCTCTGCCTGCTGATGATCCCCACCGTCGTCGTCCTGATATTAGCAAGGCAAAAGCGATTCTTGGTTGGGAACCGACTATTTCGTTAGAGGATGGTTTAAAGTCAACTATTGATTATTTTTGGCAGCGGAGAGCGGATCAGTTGTTATCAAAATGATTCACAGTTTAATTAAGTAATCATAGTTTCGATCGAGAGGGTCATCATCTGGTGCGTGTTTGTGTAATTGGGACTGGTTATGTGGGTTTGGTGACGGGTGTGTGCTTGGCGCAGATCGGTCATGATGTTGTCTGTATTGATAACGATCGAGAGAAAGTCAAAATGATGCAGTCGGGGGAATCGCCGATTTTTGAGCCAGGATTGTCTGAGTTGATGGCTGCGGCGATTGCTAGTGGGAAGATTCGGTTTTCTACGGATTTGGGGATGGGTGTGAATCATGGGGAGATTTTGTTCATTGCAGTTGGGACACCACCACTCCCAAATGGTTCGAGTGATACGCGCTATGTGGAAGCGATAGCCAAAGGGATTGGGGAACATCTCGATGGGGATTATAAGGTAATTGTTAATAAGTCTACGGTACCGATCGGTTCTGGTGATTGGGTGAAGATGCTGGTTTTGGATGGAATCGCCCAGCAGAGTAAACAGCTAGCTTTGGTTGGTGCTGTGGTAGGTTCGACATTCACTATCTCCAAGGGAGAGGCTACGCTCAATGCGCGGGGTAGTGGGGTTATTGAGCGTAATAATGTGTTTAGTGATCGGATTCGAGGTATCCGTTTTGATGTGTTGAGTAATCCTGAGTTTCTGCGGGAGGGTTCGGCGGTTAATGATACGTTTAATCCAGATCGGATTGTATTGGGTGGTGGTAGTCAGGAGGCAATCGACCTGATGCAGAAATTGTACGCGCCAATTGTCAATCGGGAGGATATTGGGAGCATAGCAGGGAAACAGCTCAGAAATGATAATCACGAGCCAGTTCCGGTGTTGATTACGGATTTGGGTTCGGCAGAGATGATCAAGTATGCTGCTAATGCGTTTTTGGCAACGAAGATTAGTTTTATCAATGAGGTGGCAAATATCTGTGAGCGGGTGGGTGCAGATGTAACTCACGTAGCGAAGGGGATTGGGTTGGATTCACGGATTGGGGGAAAGTTCCTGAATGCGGGGATTGGTTGGGGTGGTTCTTGTTTTCAGAAGGATGTTTCGGCGTTGGTGAGTACGGCGGAGGATTATGGCTATGAGGCGCAGTTGTTGAAGGCGACAATCGCGGTGAATCAGCGTCAGCGGTTGCTAGTAGTAAAAAAGTTGCAACAGGTCTTAAAGATTCTGAAGGGGAAAACGATCGGTTTGTTGGGTTTGACTTTTAAGCCGGATACGGATGATCTGCGGGATGCTCCGGCAATAGATTTGATTGGAGAATTGAATAGATTAGGGGCAAAGGTGAAGGCATACGATCCGCTGATATCTAAGCAGGTTGATGTGAGGATTGAAGGGGTATCGATCGAGCTAGATTTAGAAAGTTTAGCGGCTGGTTGTGATGCTCTCGTGTTAGTAACAGAGTGGGAGGAGTTTAAACGAGTCCAGTATAGTTTAGTGAGGAAGTTAATGAAAGGTAAGATAATAGTTGACGGCAGAAATTCTCTTGATCGTCAAGCTGCAATTAATAGCGGTTTTGATTACTTAAGAATTGGGCAGTAGCATCAAGACAAGTTAAGATATCAAGCCTAACTAAAAAGCATTTTTATTGAAAATATATATTGATAGTTACAAAAAGGAAACAATTATGATTAATGTCGGACAAATTGGTTGTGGCTATTGGGGACCAAACTTACTGCGGAATTTTTCTGCGAACCCTAAGTGTGAAGTTAAATGGGTAGCAGAGCAAAGCGAACAAAGACGCTCTTATGTGAATGATAACTATCCGAAGACCAAAACAACTGCTGAGGCAAACGATATTATTGACGATCCCGAAGTTGACGCAATCATTATTGCCACTCCTGCTTCGACTCATTATAATTTAGCAAAAGCCTGTCTTAAGGCAGGGAAGCATATTTTCGTCGAAAAACCATTAGCGATGTTTACGCATGAAGCAGACGATTTGGTCGCGTTGGCTGCGGATGTCAGCAAGACTTTGATGGTTGGACATTCCTTTCTCTATAATGCCGCTGTAAATTATGCGAAAAAGCTAGTCGATGATGGTGAGTTAGGTGAGACTTACTACATGTACAGTCAAAGACTTAATCTCGGACAAGTCCGCACCGATGTCAATGCGTGGTGGAATCTTGCACCCCATGATGTGAGTATTTTGTTGTATTTAATGAATGGAGAAGTACCAATTGCTGTAACAGCGCATGGTGTCGATTATATTCAACCAGGTATTGAAGATGTTGTTTTTGCCACGATGACTTGGGCGAATGGAGTTACAGCTCACATTCATGTGAGTTGGCTCGATCCTGGCAAAATTCGCCGGATGACTCTAGTAGGTAGTCGCAAAATGGTAGTTTATGATGATGTAAGTGATGACAAAATCAAGGTTTTCGATAAAGGTGTAGACCGAATTCCTAAGGTAGGCGAACAGATGGATTACGATAATTTCAACAACTATCAAATTTTGCATCGAACTGGCGATATCTTTATTCCAAAAATCAATTTTCAAGAACCATTAAAACTAGAGGTAGCACATTTTCTAGATTGCGTCACTACAGGTGAAACACCGATTACTGGACCAAAACATGCTAGAGATGTAGTGGCAGTGATGGAAATGGTTCAAAAGGCTCTCGAAGCTGATCGCAAAAATCGCAAAATCAATCAATAAATAAAATATAAATCAAGGTAGCTAAATAACAAATCCAACGTTTCCTCATGGGATCTAGCAAATAATGAAAGGTCAAATTAAAGAATTTATTCAAATCTCATTGAATCGAATCGGATTACAAGTTCGCAGAGTAGAGCGAGATGTTAGCTATGTAGATCCATATACAGAGCAAGTTCGATTATTAAAAAATAAGCAGGTAAAGACTGTTTTTGAAGTAGGTGCATTTGATGGACGGGATACATTGCGTTATGCAGAATTATTTCCTGATGCCCGTGTATTTGGATTTGAGCCTTTCCCAGCTTCTTTTCAGCAACTAAGTGAAAAAACCCAGCACGAGCAGCGTATTTCAACTGTAAATGTGGCTTTATCTAATGTGGTGGGAACAGCGGAATTTAACATAGCTGAATGGCCAGATGCTAGCTCACTATTACGCCCGAATCTAACTGGTTCTATATTTGATGATTACATGGAATCAAAAACAAAAATTGAAGTCCAAACTGAAACCATCGATCATTATTGTCAGCAGCATGGCATAGACAACATAGATTTGCTAAAAATGGATGCACAAGGAGCTGAGTATAGTATTCTCGAAGGGGCGGAAGAAATGATTCAGCAAGGTAAGATTGGATTGATATATGCAGAAGTAAACTTCATGGAACTTTATCAAGGGGCGAAACCCTACGATGTAATTGCTGGATATCTTCGGGAAAGGGGATTTATGCTCCATAATCTTTATGGTTTAATATCCAATCATAAAGGTCAATTAGCTTGGGGTGATGCGATATTCATTCAGAAAAAATGAAAAGTTTTTTAAAAAACATGTAGATGTATTACTTTATTTGATGTTGATTATGAGGTCATCGCTCAAAATTGACATCATGTCTATAATCAGCCACACTAAATATCTGACTAATACTCCAGTATCGGTTGACGAGTTGACAATATGGAAGCTTCTATTATCAATCAGGGTGTTGTTTGGCGAGGTAGTTATACTTTAGGCTCATTTGTGATTGTGGGCGAAATACCGAAAGGGAAGCAGGCTGATCATGATTGTCCGCAAACTATCTTTGGTGAGAATGCCTGTATTCGATCGCATACCGTGATTTACTACGGCAACAAAATCGGGCGCAATTTTCAAACTGGTCACGGGGCAATGATTCGAGAACTCAATGAAATTGGCGACGATGTTAGCGTTGGGACTGGAAGTATTGTAGAACATCATGTTAGGATTGGCGATCGAGTGCGCCTCCACTCCCATGTGTTTATTCCTGAATACTCTGTATTGGAAGATGACTGTTGGATTGGTCCTAATGTCGTGTTTACAAATGCTCGTTATCCCCAATCCCCTGACGTTAAAAACCAGCTAATCGGTCCCCATATCGAACGTGGCGTGAAAATCGGTGCCAACTCAACAATTTTGCCGGGAGTGCGGATCGGCGAAAATGCACTGATTGGTGCTGGATCTGTCGTGACGAAGGATGTTCCCGCTGGTGCGGTGGTAGTCGGCAATCCAGCACGAGTTATCAATCATATATCTCATTTACCTTACGGAGTTTAATTTCCATGTCAATTCCATTTGTAGATCTCAAAGCGCAGTATCAAACAATTAAAGTAGAGATCGATAGTGCGATCGAGCGAATAATCTCCGATACTGCTTTCATTGGTGGTGAGGATTTAAAGCAATTTGACAAGGAATTTGCCGCCTATTGTGAAGCAAAAGCTTGTGTATCGGTAGGAAATGGAACTGATGCCTTGTATATTGCCCTTCGTGCCCTCGGTATTGGAGCTGGGGATGAAGTGATTACCGTCGCGCATACCTTTATCGCAACGAGTGAAGCCATCACCCAAGTAGGTGCCAAAGCCGTATTTGTAGAGATCGAGCCAGATACGATGTTGATGTCTCCTGATGCGGTCGTCGCAGCCATTACTTCCAAAACGAAAGCAATTATCACCGTGCAATTGTATGGTCAGCCCTGCGATATGGATCGGATTATGGAAATCGCTAAAGAACATAATTTGAAAGTCATTGAGGATGCAGCTCAAGCTCATGGCGCAAGTTGGAATGGGCGAAGGGTTGGGTCGCTCGGAGATGTCGCTTGTTTTAGCTTCTATCCGGGTAAAAATTTAGGAGCTTATGGTGATGGTGGCGCGATCGTCAGTAATGATGAAGATCTGATCAAACGGGCAAAAATGATTGCCAATCATGGGCGGTTGGAAAAATACACCCATGAAATTGAAGGGGTTAATAGTCGTCTGGATGGTTTACAAGCGGCAATTCTGCGAGTGAAACTACCTTACTTAGACAAATGGAATGCCGAGCGTCAAAGAGTAGCAGCTCGGTATCTGGATAAATTGAAAGATAGTGATGTTGTGGTTTTACCCACGATTCGCCCTGAAGCCAATTCAGTTTGGCATTTATTTGTAGTGCGCGTCAAAAATCGCGATGCTTTTCAGGCTTATCTGAAAGAGCAAGGGATCTCGACTGGAGTTCATTACCCCATTCCATTGCATCAACAACAGGCATATCAACATTTCCACATGCCAACTGGATCTTTGCCGATTACCGAAAAAGTAGCATCAGAGATCGTCAGTTTACCAATTTATCCTGAGTTGACTGACAAGATGGTCGATGATGTCGTTCGTGCGGTTCTCGCCTATTCCACATAGGTATTTCATGAAAACTCCTCCATTGGTTCGTAAATTTATCGAGGATGTGCCCCTTTATTTAGCTAAAGGTGGATTTCTCAAAGCTGTTGCCAAATTGTCTGGTGCAACTGTGTTAGGACAAGTTGTATCAATTTTGTCTTCGCTAATTTTAACTCGTTTATATACACCAGGGGATTTTGGCGTTTTAGGAGTGTTTACGGCAATTGCCAATCAATTAAACGTATTTATCTCTATGCGATATGAGTGGGCAATTTTGACACCGAAGGAAGATAAAAAAGCTACAGATATTGTCTTGCTCTCAGTGACCTTGAGTGCTGTAGTTGCGGCGATCATCGCTACGGTAATCTTTGTTAGTTCGGATCAAATTGCTTTCTGGGTGAAAGTCCCTGCTTTGGCTAAAGTCCTTTGGCTAATGCCAATTGCGGTTTTGAGTGCTGGGCTATTCCAAATCTTTAATTATTGGGCTTTGCGGCAAAAAGATTTTTCGATTGTTGCCAAAGCCCAAGTTTCTAAGAGTTTGTGGAGTAATGGCTTTCAGATTGGGTTGGGTTTTTTTAACTTGGGTGCGCTGGGACTGCTGATAGGCTATACTATTAATCAATTTGCTGGATTGAAACCACTAATATCTTTCTTTTTACAGAACGGTAGAAAGTACCTAAAAAGTTATTCGATCGATAACTGTATAGCTGCGGGTAAAGAATATTTTGTATTTGCCTCGTCTTGTGTTGCTTCTTCATTCTTTAATTTTGCCGCGCTGTCGGCTCCAGCAATTTTGCTAGCATTTTATTATGGAACTGAAGAAGTAGGATGGTTTGCCTTGGCGCAAAGGATTACTAGTATTCCAGCCGTTTTGATTAGTAACTCGGTTTCTCAAGTCTATCTTTCCACTGCCTGCGACTTAATTCATACAGATCCCAAGGAATTAGATCGATTGCATTCCCGGACTACTTTATTACTATTCGGATTAAGTTTATTTGTAGGTTGTGGGTTACTATTAGCACCTTGGATTGTACCGACACTATTCGGTCGTCAATGGCAAAGCTCTGGCATTATGTGCCAATATATGGCTCCGATGTTATTGTTTACATTGTGTGTTTCTCCTTTAACAATGCTAGAGTGGCTAAATCAAGAAGTTGAACTTTTAATTTGGCATAGTACTCGGCTAGCGTTAATTATATTGGGATTTTATTTTTCACACCACTACCATCTATCTGTAGAAATATGTATTTCTATTTTTAGCGGTACCACAGCAGTTTCTTACGTGATATTATTTCTACTCAATAAACGTGCAATTAATAGACTAATTTTTGGAACTCTAAAAATATAGGAAAATAGAAGTATGACTGATTATTTGAGCTATTGGAAAGATTTCTGGACAATCAATATACTCTGCGGCATTGATACAATCCAGATAAATGGTATCGTTTGGATGCCAAAGAAATCAACTTGATATTTAAGTTTTCCAATGTTTGGCGGTCGGAACCCTTATTTTATCGCTCAACTCTCTTTGCTGCTTATCCGCTTCAGTGCCTCGTTTTAACTGCTATATCAGGTAGTCATCTTGTACCCTGCTTGCACAAAAACAGTTATACAAAATACAAAACTTACAAACCAAGTCAAACAAATGAATTTTAAGGAACTTACCAGAAACAGCCTGAGCAAGATAAATCTTTGGTACCCGATCTATTTTCTAGCTAAGATTCCAACTATAGTCAAGTGGGTGATGTCTGGTTGTTTGAAAGATGCTCCTACTCCTGTGAAAATGAAAGTTGTCGAGTCTTATGTCAAGAGGTTCAATGTCTCTCATTTTATCGAGACAGGTACTTATTACGGAAATACGTTAGGATATATATCGAAAAGCAATGTTCAATGTATAAGTATTGAACTGTCAGAAAACTTGTATCGTCAAGCCTGTGAAAAGTTTAAGAATTATAAGAATGTCAGATTAATTCAAGGCGATAGTGGTAAGAAAATACCAGAACTTTTGACCGAAATCACTCAACCAGCTTTGTTTTGGCTAGATGGTCATTATAGTTCAGGTGTTACAGCTATGGGGGATTTAGCGACCCCAGTTAGTGCAGAACTAGAAGCTATTCTCCGACATCACATCAAACAACATGTCATACTCATCGATGATGTTCGATGTTTTAATGGCTGTGATGGATATCCTCATCTTGATGATTTACTGCATGTGGTTCGAGAAGAAGGTAGTTACGCTGCGGAGGTTTCAGCAGACATTGTCCGTCTTACTCCGCGTGAGTAGTAAAATATCTAACCTGAATCGACCATCTACAAGCACTCTCCTTATGGATACTTTACTTCTGTACTCTACGTCCTCTTAAATTCTTTCAGCGAACCATGAATTTAAATATAAGCAATCAAGTAGTTGTGGTAAACCTGCCTTATGCAGGTTTAGGCCACATGCTGCTCCTGTGGGCAAGAGCAGCTACTTTTGCTGAATTGAACAAACTGCCGATGCTTGCACCTAACTGGAATGCTGTCCACATTGGCCCTTGGCTACGTGGTGAAAGATGCAAAAGGTTTTATGGAGGATACTTTTCCACGGAAAAAGATATTAGCCAATTTTCATTTATGGTACAAAATCTTTTACATAAGAAAGTAAGAGTGTACAATCCCCCGATTGAAAACCGAAAGGAAAACTTAGTCGAAGTTCCATCAGTTTTTGTTTTTGATACGATGCCACCGTGGAATGACTATTTTGCTGACATTAAAAATCATCAGCTTATTGTAAAGAGCAAATTGCTTTCTACTGTTCGGCGTTCATTGCTCAGTCAAATTCTAGAGAGACCTGCACCAAAAATAGCAATTCATATCAGACGTAGTGACTTCAAGGTGTTGCAACCTGGAGAAGACCATTCACAGTTTCGGAGTGTTCAAATAGAACTAGATTGGTATATAGCAGTTCTAAAATCCATACGAAAGTTTATAGGTTTTGATGTGCCAGCTACTGTTTTTTCTGATGGACATCGAAATGAGCTGTCAGCAATACTTGCTATGCCAAATGTTGATATCTCATCGGAAACATCTGCCATATCCGATATGCTAACAATGTCAAGAAGTGACCTCCTCATCGCTTCTTCCCATAGCGGGTTTAGTGCTTGGGCTTCTTTCTTAGGTCAATGTCCGACAATATGGCCATCACTTCGATATGACTTATATAATCCAATTTTTACTGAAGAAGTTAGAGGAGATGTATATGAAGGCGGATGGGATCCGAGGGAAGACCATCTTCTCCCTACACTATTGCAAAGGAATTTAATAGAAAGATTCTCTTGATATGCCTCGTGAAATTTAGATGCATGATTTGGTGTCTAGTATGATAGCCGCAGCGAGTCTTGATAAAGCAATTTTTCTGCTCATATAATAGGCTTTTTCTACATGTGAATGATCCAGCATCTTTGTATACCTTCTAATGCGAGCTTTTATGAATTTAGATAATCAAGTTTGTGTAGTAATTGACTATGGGTTAGGAAATATTGCATCTGTCGTTAATATGATTCGTAAAGTTGGTGGGAGAGCAATTGTCGCTAACAGTAGAGATGATATATTATCTGCGCCCAAGCTAATTCTTCCAGGAGTAGGATCATTCGATCATGGTGTAGAACAACTTCATAGTCTAGATTTATTTTCGGCTATCCGAGAAAAATCTCATGCCAACATACCACTTTTAGGTATTTGCCTAGGTATGCAGCTTCTAGCTAATAAAAGCGAAGAAGGCAACTTACCAGGATTAGGACTAATTAATGCTGAATTCAAACGATTTTATTTTGACAGCAGAACCTCATTTCGTGTTCCTCACGTAGGCTGGAACACTACAAATATAGTCAAGCAAAACCCACTGTTTTTGCAAAATGAAGGTGAGGAGCAACGGTTTTATTTTACTCATTCCTACTTTGCTGTATGTGATAGTGAAGAGAGTATTATCGCGAACACAGAATATGGGTATCGCTTTCCCTGTATCTACCATCGAGATCATACTTATGGTGTTCAGTTTCACCCTGAAAAGAGTCATAAGTTTGGGATGGCCATGATTAAAAACTTCTTAACTATTTAAAAATGCTTAAGCACCGAGTAATTCCGTGTCTTTTACTGAAGAATAGTGGTTTGGTTAAAACCCGAAAATTTGCTAGCCCTAGGTATATTGGAGATCCTATTAATGCAATTCGGATTTTTAACGAAAAAGAAGTTGATGAGTTGATAGTTCTCGATATTGAGGCAAGTAAAGCATTTAAAGAGCCAAACTACGAGATTGTCGAGCAACTTGCTGGAGAATGTTTTATGCCTCTGTGCTATGGCGGTGGGATTAGCACCGTGGAGCAAGTTCAACATCTGCTCTCTCTTGGGGTTGAAAAAGTAAGCATTCAAACTAGTTGTCTGAAAAATCTTGATTTGATAAGTAAGATTTCATCTCGTTATGGCAACCAAAGTGTTGTGGTTTCTATCGACGTGAAAAAGAATCTTTTGGGGCAATATCGTTTGTATTCTTCAGCTACGGGTAAAACATTAAACGAAAACTGGATTGATTTTCTTAAGTCAGCGATTGATGCTGGTGCTGGAGAAATATTAATCAATGCTGTAGACAAAGATGGTACTATGAGTGGGATGGATTTAACACTTATAGAGAATGCTTCCTCAGTTTGCAGTGCTCCTCTGATCGCTTTAGGTGGTGTCGGTAGCCTGGATGATATCCAAGCAGCAGTAAAAGCAGGAGCTAGTGCTGTATCAGCGGGATCTTTTTTTGTGTTCTACGGCCCTCATCAAGCGGTATTGATTACATATCCAAAGTATGATGAATTAGTTAATTTACTAGGTAATAACAATGACTAAATCTTATCAAATTTGCACTCGTTGCGTCATGGATACAACTGATAAAGGAATTACCTTTGATGATGCAGGTGTGTGTAATTACTGCCATAAATTTGATCGTCTTTTGAATGAACAGTGGTTTCCAAACGAAGAGGGCGCAAGGAAGTTAGACACACTCCTCGAACAAATCAAAGCGGACGGAGTAGGTCAGGCTTATGACTGTATTTTAGGTTTGAGTGGAGGAGTGGATAGTTCTTACCTTGCTCTTAAAGCAAAAGAATGGGGATTGCGGCCACTTGTGGTTCATATTGATGCAGGATGGAATAGCGAATTGGCAGTAGCGAATATTGAAGCCGTCATTAAATATTGTAACTACGACCTGTATACCCATGTTATTGACTGGGATGAAATGAGAGATTTGCAATTAGCTTATTTTCGAGCCGCAATCGGAAATCAAGACGTACCGCAAGATCATGCCTTCTTTGCTAACCTTTATCGTTTTGCGGCAAGTAACAATATTCGCTACGTAATTAGTGGTTTCAATTATGCAACAGAAGGAATTATGACTGTTGGTGGGGAATTTGGACCTGCAACGGATGCAATTAACCTACGGGCTGTTCACAAAAGGTTTGGAACTCGTAAGTTAGAAAAATACGCTACCGTTGGTTTTTTTGATTACTACATTTGGTATCCTTTTGTTAAAAAGTTGCGTCCTGTTTCGCCACTAAATTATATTCCTTATTCCAAGGAGATTGCAATTAGTGAACTAGAATCTAAAGTTGGCTGGAGACCATATGGTCGTAAGCATGGTGAGTCACTATTTACAAAATTTTATCAGAACTATTACTTGCCGACTAAGTTCGGCTATGATAAACGTCACTTACATCTATCAAGCTTAATCCTGTTGGGCGAAATAAGTCGAGAATCTGCGATTGCAGAGCTTGAGAAACCACTTTACATGCCAGATGAGCTAGAAACTGACATTGCATTTTTCTGCAAAAAACTGAGAATATCTCGTGATGAATTTGAACAAATAATGGATGCACCTATTCATCACTATACAGACTTCGATAATTTAAATTCTCAATATATCTTACTAAAAAGATGTCAAGCGATTATAGAAAAAATAACAAAAAAACAATTAAGTTTTCGCTCTTAGCAAAGTGATTGGGAAATAGCACACAACACTTTTGAGCGGCAGAGTGTCAACTGGACGACAAATACAAATACTCATCAATCTTCTGATGAGGTAAAAAAGAAGCCGTAAAGCTTACGGGGCTATGGAGATTGTCCGCCCCCTTTCTGTAGAAACAATAATAATTCAGACATTTTACGGTGACTTGCCATGTTTCCCAGCTCCTTGTATCTTAAGAGTAGAGAGGTAGACAGTCATTTCTTAGATACTGCTCGTGGAGAAGATAGGGTCGCCTCTCTAATTCAATAAGTCCAAGCTCTATCCCCATCCAGGCAAGTCTTTGTACTACCACGAATTAAGTAAGCGGTAGGTCACGATATATTCCAAATAAAATGTTTTTTTTTAAATGCTTTGATACCAGAAGATTTGTTTTTGCAATCACATTATTTGGCTATGGAGTTTTTACTTTTGCTATCTCCAATCCTCAGCAAACTCAAGCAGTGACAATTCCTTATAGAGCTTCGGTGCTACTCTTTAACATCATATTGTTTTTCCATGATATCGGTAAATTTCGAGATCTAAAAAACATCACTAATTACAAAAAAAATAAAAGCAGTCTACACAGATTAATTATTCTATGTACTTTCATTTTTCTGTTTTTTTACTCCTGTAGATTGATTTACAGCGTGTATATTAGTGATAATATTTTAATGTTTCCAGACAAAAGTCAATATATTTTATATTGGTTTTTCATGTGTTTAATCCCAGGGATTAATTTTCTGTTTCTAGACAAATTCGTGTCTGGAAAATACATGTATGTAGCCTGGATCATGCTGCTATTAATTGGAATTCCGGCACTCTTTCTAGATGTTGGTAGTTCTAGTGCCTTTTCTACATATGGGCGACTTGCTACGGCAGCAATCAATCCAGTTGCGTTGGGTCATTATGCAACTTCTTTATTTTTAATTAGCTTTTACATTATTTTGAACAAAAATATATATCAGGGATTGCCCGCTATTGCCAACAATACATTAATTTATATAGGGGCATCGCTTGTGGGAATAGTTATAACATTTTCGGCAAGTTCAAGAGGCCCTATTTTTGCATTACTCATTGGTTCAATATTAATGTTGATAACCTATCAATTTAAGAATAGAATGAGTGTTAAATTGTCCTTTTTTTTGGTACTTCTAATCGTCTTTTTGACGACAGCGGTATATTTTAGTATTAGTGGAGAAAATCAGATTTTCGATCGGATATTTTCATCTGGGGATGAGTTGGATACCAGTAGCAGCAATAATAGAGGTTATGTTTATGATATGGGAGTCAAGCTATCTCTAGAACATCCTATTCTTGGCTTTGGATTAGAACTTCCTAATGGTGAAGGTTATCCACACAATCTTTTTTTAGAGTCTTTTTTAACACTAGGATTTGGCGGTGGATTTATATTTATGACGATAGTTGCTTACACAATTATGGCATCCTTAAAGTTACTTATGAGTAAAAAATCTCAATGGGGATGGGTTGGTGTTTTATTTATCCAATACATCATTGCGGGTTGCTTTTCTGGATCTTTGTATGGTGCTTCAAGTTTCTGGTATTTTCTATTTGCAGTCCTCGGAGTCTATGACTCTATTGAAGATAATAGAAAGCCTGAATTTTCATCATCAACACAGTTCTAAATTACCTCAAATAACTTTGAGAAATATTTTCACTCAGCTAGAAACATCTATCACAAAAAATAAAATATTTTAAAAATTCAAGGATGCTAACTAAATCAGATGAAAATAGTCTTATTTTGGAATTATTATCAACGATATCTAGATCAATTGTATAAAAGCAATGTCGATCTCAGTCAGTTGTGCTATGAGGATCAGTTAGACTTTATACTTAAGGATTATTTTGGCTGGCCACCTGCATTAGTGAAACGGGTAGGTGAACAAGATGGATATGAAGTAAAGATATTAATTGTTAACGCTCGACAGCTTCAACAAGCTTGGGCGAGAGAAAATAATTATCAATTTGAAGAGAGTAACTGGGAGTATGATATTCCACTCCAGCAGGTTAAACAATTTGGTCCAGATATCATTTGGATTGGTTCGATGTTTAATTATTTTGGTGAATATCTTGACATATTGAGAGCACATTCTCGCAAGATTTTTGCTTGGATTGCTTATCCGCCCCCCCCATCATTAAACCTAGATGTAGTTGACTGTGTTTTAACCTCTCATTCTAACTTTCAAGAATATTTTATGGAGCAAGACCAATCTTGCGAAGTGCTTTTACCTACATTTGAGCCACGGATCGCAAACAATTTTCAGGATATAGATCGAGACGTTAAATGCAGTTTTATCGGCTCTTTATCTTATGGGCATTTACAAAGAATGGAAGTCCTTAAACAGTTAGTGAATCAAACACCAATTGAGATTTGGAGTAGCTTGCCGAAGTTATTGTCACAAGGCCTATTTCAGCCAAAGTTTATTCAAAGTTATTTGACAATGGGCAGCGTGCGGGCAAGACTGAAGCCTAGTGTCTGGGGACTAGAGATGTATCGGATACTGAGCAGATCGCAGATGACGATTAACGTTCATCTTGATGCGGCTGCGGGGTTGGCTGGAAATATTCGCATGTTTGAATCAACAGGTATGGGAGCTTTATTAATCACGGAAGATGCTCCAAATATTGATAAATTGTACAAATCAGGTGAAGAAGTAATAACCTATACAAGCATCAATGATTTGATCGATAAAATCGCGTATTATATAGACAAGCCGCAAGAACGAGAATCGATCGCGCTGGCGGGGCAAGCTAGAACGCTCAAAGATCATAGTACAGTTCAACGCAGCCAAGAGCTAATCGAAATATTCAGTCGATATCTCAATAAATAAGTTCATTCGATCGTAGATAGTGAATGCTTAGTAGATAATCTGATAGTATTCTACTTAATTAGCGATCTTTAGTCTCTTGAAAATTTATATTATCTACCAAATTTACAATAAATGAAAATAACTGTTTTAGGTGCGGGTATTGCAGGAGCTACGGCTGCTAAGTATGCTGTCCAAAAAGGAATCAGTGATGTTTGCATAATCGAAAAAGATACTAGAATCGGCGGATTGCACAAAGACATTCAGTTTCAAGGTCATCATTACGACCTTGGTGCATTCTTTTTTATGGGATATCATACTATTTTCGATGTTTTTAATGTCAAAGATAAGATGTGCTATGTAGAAGATTTTTCTTGTGTATCCCTAACAAACCAAGGTAATTTAGATGCTTATCCAGTTACCCTAAAAGGTTATGTCAAAGAACATGGTTTGATGGGTTTGTGCTCAGATATTATTGGCTTACTAAGCTACAGAATTAAATGGAATCTAAAGGGAGAACAGTTTAAAACTACAGATGATGAATTGCAATACTATTTTGGACCATTTTATCAAAAAACAGGATTGAGAAAGTATGTTGAACGTTTGTATGGAATGTCACCAGCTAATATCAGTACAAAATTTAGTGGTAAGAGGCTTTCATACATAACTGAGTCGATCCAGCTCAAGACAATATTAGGAAAGTTGGCTACCTTTAAGTTTGGAGAATTAAACAAGTGGCGAATTGCACCCTCTCTTTATGCTAGACCAAAAAATGGATTTTCTACGATGTATTCTTACGTTGAAGAAGAACTCAGAGATAGCAATGTAGATATAAATTTAGGAGAACAAATTCAAAAAATATTAATTGAAGAGAAGCAAATAATTACTAATGATAATAAAACTTATTCATACGATCATCTAGTATCTTCTATTCCGCTTGGGTTACTTTGCAAACTTTGTGATGTTCCTTTTGCCTTAAAATTAGAATATAAGCCTTTGTATAGTCTTTTTTATGAATCAGATGAAGAGCTTATTCCAGGCTGTCAAGTCTTGTTCAATTTTAGCGAACGAGGATTTTGGAAGAGAGTCACACTTCATTCTGTTTACTATGGTAGTGATATGGGCAAAAGTTACTTTACACTTGAGTCAATTCCCAATGAAAAACACCTAGAAAGTCCAGATGGTGTCAATTTACTAGATCTTGATTTCCGAGAAAGCTTTGCCGGAACTCAATGGGAAGACAAATTAAAAACTGCTCGTCTAATTGGACATGAGCTGACCTTAAATGCTTATCCAATTTACAAAGATGATTTCAAAATTGAAGCTATTCAAGAAGTAAAAGATTTCTTTGAGAAAAAATCTATCTTTCTGGTTGGCCGTCAGGGAGAGTTTGACTATATCAATTCTAGCGATGCGGCAATGTCTTCGATCAGAGCTATTGATAAAATTTTAGCTATTAAGTGATGCTCTCTCAAAAATGCATCATGTTCATTCGATGATAATTAACACCAACGTTTGTCGAATGCCCTCAAAATCAAAACATCGCTGTTAAATTGCCAATTGTAAAATTATCAAGATAATACTGATAAAGTGGGCTATTCTTTCTATTAACAATAGTTATTATGACAACAATCACTTCAAAACAAGCACTACCAAGAGATTCTGGGATGTCAGACACCAGAATCTCTTTCTACAAAAATACTATCAACAAGTGGATCACGGATAAGAATGCCTCGATCTTAGTTGTTGGTGGTGGTGAAACCGATCGAGATGTTCTTCATAGTTTGGATTTTACCAATGTCATTATTTCTAACTTAGATTCTCGATTAAAAGGCGATGAATTTGCACCTTATCAATGGAGCCTTCAAAAGGCAGAAGAACTCAGTTACGGTAAGGAAGAATTTGATTTTGTAGTAGTTCACGCTGCACTGCACCATTGCGAATCACCTCATCGAGCACTTCTGGAAATGTATCGAGTTGCCAAAATTGGCTTAATTGCTTTTGAATCTCGTGATAGCCTACTGATGAAGTTTTTGGCAAAAGTAGATTTGACCCCAGACTACGAACATGTAGCTGTTTATTATAATGATGGCAAATTTGGCGGTGTCAATAATACTGAAATTCCAAACTATATCTACAGATGGACAGAACGAGAAATAGAAAAGACCATTAGTACTTATGCTCCCTTCGCAAAGCATCAATTCGCCTATCAATATGGTAACGATACTCCAGCTTCTGTTGATCTAGAAAAGAAAATACTTAAAAAAATAATAGTTTCGTTGTTGAAACCTTTTTACCAACTATTTACGATTTTATTTCCCAAGCAACAAAATCTTTTTGCGTTCTACGTAAACAAGCCAGATCTAAAGGAAAATCTGTACGAATGGCTTAAAATAGAAGAAAATGGGGAAATCCATTTCAATTACCAATGGGGGAAGGAAAAATACAAATAGTTGCCATTGTTTCTGATTGCATTATTCGCAATATTAACAACTTATTTTTCAATATAAGAATCATTATGCAGATGCTCATCCTTCGGTTTTTTTATGAATAGGATACTGGCTGGTAGTTTATATTTTGTATCTAAAATTCTTGAAAAAATAGCTAATGCCTGGAGTGCGTTATATTGCCGCGCTGGATCTGAGGCAGATAGCACTGTTGTTTTTTTGGCTGGTGCGAAAATAATCAATGCCCGAACCACACCCAGCTTTATCAAGATTGGCTCTCATACAGTTATAGGGGGAGAGATGTTAACATTTGCCCATGATGGATGTATTGAAATGGGGGTTTCTTGCTTTCTCGGTAAAAATTCACGCATTTGGTCCGCAAAGAAAATAGAAATAGGTGATCGAGTTTTAATTTCGCATAATGTCAATATTCATGATACAGATGGCCATTCTTTAGATCCAGCGGCAAGACACACGCATTTTCGACAAATATTTACAATCGGACATCCTCTCGAAACTTCAGATATTCCGACCGCTTCTGTTACGATAGAGGATGACGTATGGATCGGATTCAATTCAACTATTCTTAAAGGTGTGACTATTGGTGAAGGAGCAATTATTGGGGCTTGTTCTGTAGTTACAAAAAACGTCTCTGCCTATACCATTGTAGCTGGAAATCCAGCTAAATTTATTCGTAATATTGATAAAAATGAACATTTCAAAAATAGTAGAAAAGCTGAAACAAGTCTTTGTCCAACTAGCAACAATATCGGAACGGATTGAGAATTTACAACAAGCTATTGGCCGAGTTGAGATGCGCCAGTTAGCAATGCTTGGTAGTAATGATATTCATACTAATGAATTCAAAGCTTTTTCGCAGAATGGTGAAGATGGCATTATCCAATTTTTACTGAGTAAAGTACCGATCGAAAGAAAAATATTTGTAGAATTTGGGATTGGCAGTTATAGTGAATGCAACACTAGGTTTTTACTCAAGCATAATAACTGGAGTGGCTTAGTCATAGACGGATCTGCTGAATATATTCAGCAATTGCGGCAAGATCCACTTTTTTGGCAGCACAATCTTCAATCTGAGTGTGCATTCATCACCAAAGACAACATCAACCAGATTATTAGTGACAATAACATCACTGGAGATATTGGGATTTTATCTGTAGATGTTGATGGCAATGACTACTGGATTTGGGAAGCGATCGATTGTATTCAGCCCAGAATAGTTATCTGTGAGTACAATAGCCTTTTTGGTACAGAACGTAATGTAACGGCAATCTACGATCCAAAATTTGTAATCTCTAAAGCCCATTTTTCAGGACTGTATTGGGGAGCTTCAATTGGGGCATTCACATATTTAGCAAATAAAAAGGGATACTCCCTTGTTGGGTCGAATACTGTTGGTAATAATATCTTCTTCGTCAGAAATGATGTGATCGGAGATATTCCAACCTATACACCTGAACAAGCGCATGTAAAATCTCAATTTAGAATTTCCCGCGATCGAGATGGTAGTTTATCTTTCCTAGATGCAAAGGCTGGATTAAAAGCAATGGCAGATATGCCCTTATACGAGGTTGATACAGATCAAACAATTACAGTCAAAGACTTAGGAATGTAAATGTGAGAAAATCCCATTATGAATCAAACTGAATTTCAAACATGGGAAGATGCCGTCTCTTGGCTAATATCCCAACCAGAACAACAAGAGATTGTTAAAGCCTGTTACTACGACACTCCCCTCAAGGCTGCCGCCGATCGATACTGGCAAAGTAGCGAATGGCAAGCAATCCGAGAATTTTTTCCTCCATGTCAAGAAAAAGCTCTCGATATCGGGGCTGGAAATGGGATCGCAAGTTACGCTCTCGCCAAAGATGGTTGGCAAGTAGAAGCATTAGAACCAGATCCTAGTAACCTCGTTGGGGTTGGTGCGATTCGTCAATTAGCCAATGAATACAACTTGCCCATCAATACAGTCCAAGAATTTGGTGAACAGTTACCTTTTGCGGATAATTACTTTAATCTAGTCTTTGCTCGACAAGTTTTGCACCATGCACAAGACTTGTCTCAGCTCTGTAGAGAAATCTATCGGGTGCTCAAACCAGGAGGAATCTTTATCGCGGTCAGAGATCATGTAATTGCCAACAAAGCCGACTTACCAAAATTTCTAGAGACCCATCCCTTACATCAATTATATGGTGGCGAGAATGCGTACTTGCGATCGGAATATATAAAAGCGATCGAGTCAGCTCACCTCAAAGTACAACAAGTACTGGATGCTTTTGATAGCCCAATCAACTATTCTCCTCATACTCCAGCGACCCTCAAGCAAGAAATATCTACCCGACTAAATTCTTTACCAGTCTCTGGCTTAACTGATAAGATACTGCTCAATGATGCAGTCTTTCCTTCTATTCTTAAACTGTTGAGTAAGCTCGATCGCCGCCCAGGAAGAGCAGTCAGCTTTATCTGCTATAAAACATAAATCAAGACCTATCCCATTTAATCTATTGACATTTAGGAATTAATCCGATCGTAAAATTAAACTTCTAAAAAAAACATGAAGGATACAGCAGTCAGTAAGCATTTACTAGAAAACTATCAAGATTACTATCAAGATGGAAATAATCCAGAGGGTGATGCCTATTGGCGAAAAATCGGGGCAATTCCCAAAGTCGATAATATAGTTTCGCTTTGTGCAGCATATCCACACAAATCTATTATCGAAATTGGTGCAGGTGAAGGATCCGTCCTGCAAGAATTGTCCGCAAGAAAATTTGCCGATGAGCTATATGCGATCGATATTTCCGAATCTGGCATCAAGAAGATTAAAGAAAGACAGATCGATACACTCAAAGAATGCAATACTTATGACGGGTATACAATTCCCTATGCAGACAATCAATTTGATATTGCAGTACTTACCCATGTAGTCGAACATTTAGAAAATCCCCGCATTTTGATCTATGAAGCTAGCCGTGTAGCCAAGCACTTATTTATTGAAGTTCCGCTAGAACATACCATCAGACTATCCAACGATTTTACATTCAACCGAGTTGGACATATCAATGATTATACCCCAACAACTATTCGGCGATTGGTTCAAACCTGCAATCTAGAAATATTAGATCAAGTAGTCACCAATCACTCAAAAGCGGTTCATGTTCATCCAGAAGGGAAGAGTAGCGCACTCAATTATGAGATCAAAAAATATCTACTTAAATTGTTTCCCAAACTAGCAGTGAACTTATTCACGTATAATTCTGCATTGATCTGTCAGAGTATCAAAGCTGACTAATCAAATAATATCTTCAATTAACAAATATCCTACTCGATCTAAATATGAAGCGTATATTAATAACTGGTGGAGCTGGGTTTATCGGTTCGGCATTAGTCCCAGAATTATCAAGCAAAGGCTATGACGTTTATGTTTTAGACAATCTTTCTTTTGGCAAACGAGAGTTAATCGATATTGCTGAAGACAAATTTATTATTGCTGATATCACCAATAGAACGCAGATTCAAGAAATCATGATGAGTGTCAAACCTCATTGGGTGATTCATCTTGCGGCGATTCACTTTATTCCCTACTGCAACCAAAATCCCTATGAATCGGCGAATATTAATATTCAAGGGACTATTAACATCTTAGACGCAGCTAAAAAAATAGACTGTCTAGAAAAAGTTTTGTTTGCCTCTACTGCTGCCGTCTATCCGATCTTAGACACCCCGATTGCCGAAACTGCAACAACTAATCCACTTGATATTTATGGACTTAGTAAATTAGCAGGAGAAAGATTGATCAATGAATTTTATCTAGAGACACACATTTCTAGCATCGTATGTCGATTTTTTAATGCTTTTGGGCCACGCGAGACAAATGCTCACCTCATTCCAGAAATTCATCGCCAGGTAGTCAGTGGAGAGCGCAAAATACAATTAGGAAATTTAGATCCTAAGAGAGACTTTATTCATACATCAGATATGAGTTCGGCATTACGGCTATTACTAGAAAAATTTGATACTGGCATCGATACTTTTAATATTGGTAGTGGCGTAGAGTATTCTGTGCGGGAAGTAGTCAAGGCATTTGAAGTTGCAATTGGTGAACCCATTGAAATTCAGGTAGACCCCACACGAGTCAGAAAAGTAGAGCGACAACACTTGTGTGCAGATATCCATAAATTAACTACTTTTCTAAATTGGCAACCTTCGATCTCGCTCAATAGTGGTATCCAACGACTTATCGATGAGCCTAATACCGCATTAGCTTAGAATTATAGTTTGATTAAAATCCACCTGAAATATTATCACAATGGAAAAGCCGATCGCGATTAATATCAATCTCTCTACCTCTGGTAGTCGGCTAGGGGGTGCTGCGATCGCGGCGGGATTCCATTGTCGGTATATGGCAGAGTCTTTTCCTGTAGAACTTTGGCGAATGTGGGATAAAGATGAAGAATTTTATGACGAAAATCTAAAAATAACAAATTTTACAAGTAAAGCAAAATTTCCCGCTCTCGATCGGTTATTGCCAAAAAAGCTAAAATCATTACTATTAGATAGTGATATTTTGGACCAAGTGATCTCAACTAATCCAAAAATCATTCATCTACACAATCCTATTCCTAGCTTCGCCTTTGAACGAATTGTCAATCGAGCATTAGCAAATGAAATTAAGTTATTTGCATCAACTCATGGTTTTTATGAAATGATGTATCCAAATTATGGACTGAAGCCATACGAAAAGTTTTTATGGAAACAGACTGTTACAAAACCAGTAGTTAGGTCACTCAAACACCTAGATGGAATATTTTCCCTTTACCCTAAAGAAAAAGAAATGCTGATAGATCTTGGCATATCAGCGGATAAGATTCACATGACACCAAATGGGGTAAATCCATTTTTTCTTACCCCATCATCAAAAACAGAAAAAGACAATGTAATCGAGAAGTTCAAAATATCGATCCAATATCCAATTCTGTTGTTTATTGGCAATCATACTGCAAATAAAGGTCTGGCAACAGTCATTGAGACAGCCAGTCGCTTATCTCAACCTGCTACATTCGTAATTGGTGGAAAACTACTTACTCCAGATGAACCTCAACAATGGCAAGATAAATTCTTTCCTAACCAATTAGCTAATATTATATTTACAGATTATCTAACAGAATTAGAACAAAAGGCTTTGTATCAATTATCTGATGCGCTACTTTTCCCCAGTTTAGCAGATACACTACCACTAACAATCATTGAAGCAATGGCTAGCAATCTGCCTGTAATTGCCTATGATGTTGGTGGCATATCATACCAGCTTCAAGACGGCTGTGGAATTTTGGTTGAAACAGGTGATTTTACTGGTTTTTTGGCTGCGGTAGAACAACTAATTTCAAACCAAAAGATGAGGATTGAAATTGCGACAAAAGCAAAGCTAAGACAAGAAGAAAATTTTTCATGGAAGAGAACAGCAGATATCACAATTGACACATACAATAAAATTCTCGATCAAAATTGAAATAATATTCTATGTGATTAAAGCAAACTAAGAGTTAATTTCAAGATCATGAATAAAATCGTGCTCGTATCTCAAGTATTTTATCCAGATCCTTGTGCAACCAGCAGCCTGCTTACAGAACTGGCTCTAAATCTTCAAAATAAAAACAACAAAGTAGTTGTCGTCTGCGGTTTTCCAAATGGTGTTGATGACCAAACAGTAAATCGTCATGATAATTTTGATGGTATTGATATCTATCGCTGTGGTATCAAAATAAACTCAAAAGCAGGTTTATTACAACGGATCATCTCATATGCTTTTTATCTGATTCATGCCACCTGGAAACTAATTTTCCTCGAAGATAAAAGCATGATGCTGGGTGTAACTAATCCACCATTTATCTCTATTCTGCTCTTGATAGTCTCAGCCATAACTAGATGCAAGTATTACTTTATTCTACATGACGTTTATCCAGAAGGCTTAGTCGCAGTTGGCAAGCTCAAAGAAAAATCTTTCATCACCAAGATCTGGCGCGAACTAAACCGCTATAGTTACCAGCGAGCAATCAAATTAGTAGTTTTGGGTCGAGATATGAAAGATCTGCTCATCCAAAACTATAGATTAGCACCCGAAAAAATCGAATATATTCCCAACTGGAGCATTACCCCCACCAACACATTTACCCCATTTGACCAAAACGATCTTGCTCATGAATTGAACATCCAATCCAAATTTGTGATTCAATACTCTGGCAACATGGGACTATGGCACGATATCGACACCTTTGTTCATGCCGCTGCCCAGCTCAAAACCAACCAAGATATTCAATTTCTGTTTGTCGGCAACGGAATTCGCCAACAGCAAGCACACCAAATAGCCCAAGAACTAGCATTAACAAATATCATCTGGATGGACTTTGTACCAAAAGAACAACTCAGCACTAGTCTCACCTGCGCTCATGTCGCCTTAATCTCTCTAAACACTGGGTTAGAAGGGATCGCTGTACCTTGTAAGTTATACGGAATACTCGGATCTGGCAGAGCAATTTTGGCTCAAGTTCCCGCAACATCCGAAGTCGCCTATACAATTACCGAAGCAGAATGCGGCTTTGTGATTCCACCTGGTGATGTCGATGGATTGGTAAGCAGAATCCAACAACTAGTAATAGATCGCGATCTAACTAGTAAAATGGGATTGCGATCATTTCAAGCATATAAATCTAAATATACGATCAAAACTATCGCTCAACAATTTAAGCAAATGCTGGAAATTATTTAGTAATTATTAAAATTATAATAAACACAAATAAAATGAAACAACTAGCAGATTCCCAGCTTGAGACATTTGATACAGAGTACGTAAATGACCAGCGTTGGAAAATCATCAAAGCACAAATTGACAAAGATTTTCCTAATGGTAATTTTAACTTTCTAGATGTTGGTGGCGGTAATGGCATATTTGCCGATCAATTACTAGAATATTACCCAAATGCCAAGGGTACAGTTCTAGACAATGCCCAGGTACTTTTAGATAAAAATCAGATCAGCCCCCGCAAAACCATCATCTGTGACTCAGTTGAAAATTTAAATAGCATCGAAACCAAATACGATCTGATTTGTTTTAATTGGCTATTGCATCACTTAATCGGCAATTCTTACTCAGAAACCCGCAAAAATATGTCCACTGCTATCAACGCAGTTATCCCCCTACTTGCCCCTCATGGTAAAGTATCTATTTTCGAGAATATGTACAATGGTCTAGCAATTGACGGCTTACCTAGCCAGATCATTTTCACATTGACATCAAGCAAAGCGATCGCTGGTGTGATCAAGAAAATGGGCGCAAATACAGCAGGAGTTGGCGTATGCTTCTTGTCTCAAAAACAATGGATTGAAACCATTAGTAAAACTGGATTACAGTTACTAAAATATACAGATGACGAGAAATGGCCTATTCCTACAAAGTGGCGCGTGTTCCTACATATAGGCAACATCAGATGTGGTCACTTTTGGTTAACTAATTCAAAGTCGATCGAATAGAAAATAGTCAACCTTCAAACTGAAACTACCCCATCCTATTCCCATAGCCACTAAGCCTGCTTCAAACTTTCGTCCAGAAACCATCAACTACGACGAATCTTAAATATCCTATCTAGCCTCGATCATCAACCTGACAATATCAGCGATCTTATGTTTCGCCACCCAACCCAACCTTTCCCTCGCCTTAGCTGGATTTCCCCGACTCACCGCCAGATCTGTCGGACGACATAACCCCTTGTCACTGGCCCACATACTCCCGCCAATCCAACCCCACCAACCGAAACGCAACCTCAATAAACAAAGCCACACTTATAACTCTCCCCCGTCGCAATCACATAATCATCCGACTGCTCCTGTTGCAGCATCAGATACATCGCTTCCACATAGTCCTCAGCCCAACCCCAATCCCGCTGAATCTCAATATTCCCCAAATACAACTTATCCTGCTGCCCTGCCGCAATCCGCACCGCACTAGCCACGATCTTCTGCCTCACAAATCGCTCCGGTCGCAACGGCGAATCGTGATTAAATAAGATCCCCGAACAAGCAAACAAACCATAAGCCTCCCGATAGTTCGCCACCTCCCAAAAAGCCGTCGCCTTCACCACCGCATCAGGACTACGCTGTCAACTGCTTGCATTGAGCGTAGCCGAAGTGTCAACTTTTCAACGAAAATAATGGGTCTAAATCCCCACCCTAAAAACCCAATTATCTGACAATTATGTAGAAATAGTAGCCCCAACCGTGAGATCGCTGCGATCGCGTAAATCGATTAACACACTTTCTGGCGCACGATTTTCGACAAAAGCCACTAAGTTTACTGCCTCTGATAATCGTAACGGCGTATCGATAAAATTATCGTTAATTGGTAACGGTAAAATAATTGGATTACCGAGATCGTCATTAATTCCTTGAAATACTTGCAATCGATCGTTTTGACTGGTTACTTGTTGCCAGCCGTGTTCGATCAGATAGCTGGCGACATCTGTTACAGATAATCCAACATCTGTGACTATTTTGGGACTAATTTCTAACATGGCAAGATTCCATTTTGAACGCAACGGAGTAGCATAGAAAGGGAATTAGGATTTAAGCTCTGAGATCTAGGAATCCGAATTCTTACCGCCGAACGATTTTTGCTTGGCTCCCCTTGCAAATACAACCAGTAGCAACCACCACTCAAGAGTAAACTATCTTCTGATGCATTGAGCCACTCATTTCGATTATAGGGTAGAACCTTCAGGATCAACACGATTGGTGTCGAGCCGATCGTTTGTTGGCGATTGACTAAATCATTATAAGCTTTAACTTCTAAATCATAAACTATAGATTCTGCTTCAACTTGACACCGAGTAGAGGCTTTGAGCTGAAAATCCAAAGCATAACCACTTACATATCGTCGATTACCTAATATTGTAATTTGGCGAAATGTACCATCAGCACCAAAATCTCGGTCGAAGTTAGAAATGCTAATTCCGGCTACAGCCGAGATCGCGTGGACATGAGCAAGACTTAATAGTTCTTCTACAATTGATTCGGGCAGCAAACTTTTGTACCACTAATTTCCTCAATCATACCAGTCAACTTAACTAATGACTTCAAAGAACACGCTAGCCTCCTAGAAGTGTTGGGTTGTCTTCTGACGGAGAGGCTCCGAACAACATACCAGACTCCAATGATATCCCCAAATACCCCCGACTCACCGCAATATCCGTCGGACGACATAACCCCTCATCACTGGCCCACATACTCCCGCCAATCCAACCCCACTAGCCGAAACCGCTGTAAATCCCCTCCTTGGAGGCTACCGTGTATACACAAGTCTGAAACTCTTTCAAATCTCAATTTGTGTGCCCCTAACCCCCAATTCTGGGGGAGCTAGCTTTTAGAAAGTCCCCCAGAATTGGGGGATTTAGGGGCAGGTAAGCTAGAAACGAAGCCC
>JANNDL010000048.1:0-19634 GCA_031387665.1 Chamaesiphon sp. OTE_75_metabat_95
GTCTCGTTTACTCACTGTTGTATCTTCACTTAATCTGCAAGAGCGTAATATTCTTGACTTTCTCGTTGAATCTGTCTCGGCTGCTCGTTCTGGTGAAATTCCACCTTCTCTTCTGCCTTAGCCCCGTGAACTTCTACCTAATTTCCTATGTAGATGGACAGCAAAAAGCCACTATTATGATACGAGCTGGTCAAAAACGCACTTTATCTCTTGACATTAGAGGTGCAAGTAGTTATGCCTTTCAAGTCCAGTTAGTTGAAGGTTCTGGGGATATTTATTTTCATTACTAGCACCATAACCCACAGCCAAGATTGACTTGCTGTAAATGTTTATGCAGATCTTAAACAGTAGAAACCAAAATAGAACTAGAACATATCATGAAAAACTTAGTAAATAAATCTCTCTCTAAATCACTGAACTTGGCAGTGTTATCAGTCGCATTACCCTCAGTTTTAGTGCCGCTCATGATCATGGCAACGTCCTCTGCGAGTAAAGCCGAAGAGTTTAAGCCAAGACAACTAATTGCCCAATCATGCCGAAATATTGAAATTCGGACTAATGGAAAAAGTAGAGCTTTTCGCAGAGGAACAAGTGGAGGAACTTGCGGCTACCGTCTCCGCTTTCAGTCTGATGGTAATTTAATCCTCATAAATAGCTCTGGTCAGCCTCTCTGGGCTACGGGAACAGATAAACGTGGTGAAACTTTAAGCTTGCAAGCAGATGGAAACCTTGTTATTTATGGTGGTGGTAGAGCACTCTGGGCAACTAATACACATGGCAATCCTGGAGCTTTCCTTGCTATCCAGGCAGATGGAAATTTAGTTGTCTACAGAAGTGATGGACAACAAGCTCTTTGGGCAAGTGGTACAGATGGAGGACAATTTCGCACCCGTAATGCAGCGGGAGAGTGGGGCGGTGGCGGTCAATCTCAAGTACAAGTTTCTCAACCTAGCCAGCGCGAAAGTCAAAGGAAAGTGTCTGCTTTTGTAAATTTTGCGAATGGACAAAGGGGTATTGCACGATATGACATAGGTGGGTGGGATTATGACGGTCAATGTGTTACTTTAATTGCGCGATACTTACAAGAACACTATGGTGCATCCAGAAGCAGTTTGAGCCTAGATCATGGTCGCGGAACTGCCGCATCTGTAGGTCGTCAATTTTCCAACTATTTTCTTCCATTAAGCGACCCCAGCGATCCCATTCCTGGATCTATCATATCTTTTCCTCATATTGGTGGAGGCTATGGACATGTAGCCTTAGTGGTCAATTCTCAAAGAAGTGGAGACAGCTTAAATATACAGATTCTTGATTCTAATGGTGACGGTACAGGCAGTAACTCGGTAGCTACACTACGACAGTTGACTGTTAACACCCGTAGTCTCACCGCTCAAGGCTATGGAGGTAATATTCAGTGGGTTAATCCAAAAGACTAAAAGCTGAGATTTTAGGTATAGCAACCGCCAAAGCTGTTAGGACAACTTGGCGATTACCATACCTAATTGTAAAGCAAAGTCCACCTACGTAGACTAATTAAAAAATGTCCGAATGATCTTGACTACTGCTATCAAGCAATCGATTTTTTACCTATATTGATACTTACGAATTGTTGTATTCAGGATCTGTAGGTTGGGTAGAGCGACAGCGAAACCCAGCATCCGCACAAACACCCTAGAAATGTTGGGTTTCATTCTTCAACCCAACCTACCCTAGAGGATTTATCTGTCTAGCCACTCCGATGTCAAAATTTGCAGAATTAACTTACAAATCCTGCGCCAATAATTAGCATCACCCCAGAAATAACTAGTGGATTGGTGGCAACGACTGCGAAAGAAATTTTGATAAGATCTGGGTCGATCTAGGTAGTGACCATGATTCTAAACTGCTCTAACCTTCTCAATATCTGTAACTACTAAATGTATCGGTCTTTCTTCGATATCAGCGATCGTTTGTACCGCCTGATAGATTCGCAGCGGCGTATCCTTTAGGTCACTTGAGACAGGTAAAACCAAACGAATTGGTTGACCATCATTGTCTACTACCCCAGTAAAAACTTGAATCTTTTTATTCGGGTGATCTACTTGCTTCCAGCCATGACTGATGATGTACCGCTCTACATCTTGCTTCGATAAATTCAAATCTACAATTGGATTTTTTTCTAGCATGGCCATATTCCAAGATCGACATTGTTAAGCATCCACTGCAAAGAATCTGGCAAAAATAGCTGATTCCTGGCTATCCGAATTCTAACAGTTTTCGAGTTAGTGCTGAGTTCACCATTAAGATATGTCCAATAACAACCTCCACCCAAAACTAATGAGTCTTCAGAAGCTAACAACCAGTTGTCTCTGTTCGTAGGAAGAGTCTTTAAAATTAGAATACAAGGAATCCCACTATTACTCAATCTGCGCTCGATGAGATCGTTGTAATTTTTCACTTCTAAGTCATAGGCAATATACTCTGGCTCAATAATGCAATTTATAGAAGCTTTGAGTTGAAAGTCTATAGCTAATCCTTGAGTTACTAGCCGAGAGCCTCTAGCCCGAATCGATCTAAATGTACCATCAAAGCCATAATCTAGATCGAAGTAAGACATGCTTACTCCTGCTTGTCCAGCGATAGCTTGGACAAGCAGGACTTAATAATTCTTCAACTGTCTGCTGCGGAAACAAAAATGTATATTCCTAAAATATAAATTTCAATCGATAGCTATAATCATAAGGCTATTAGCATCATTCGATTCGTTTGTTAGATGTCGATCAATTGTGAATGTTAAACTTGAATTATGTCCAATCGTTCCACATCGCATTATGAACACGATCGACACGATCGTTCGGGAACTAGAACAGATTCCTGAACCCATGCAACTGAGCGTCTTAAACTTTATTCGCTCTCTTGTTAGTGATAGCACAGCCAAAACCCAATTTGAAACAGGAGTAGAAGTAAATAATCATTCAGGCAAACGCCGCACGACATCAACCCGAATAGCTGGTAAAGGCAGAACGTTGGGAGACATTGTGAGTCCTATCGTTGATGAACAATACTAGCCCGAATATTTGCGGCATCGATACCTGACTGAATCAAAGCAGAAGTTAGTCCCTCTTCAAAATTATCCTCCTCAATAATCACCTCTCGGTCTACTAAATGAGCATGAAATAAAATCGTATTAATCCATTTTTGTTTATCCCAGCCAGTCACAAGGACTAAAAAGTGACCGGACTCTCGATCGCATACAGGATAAAGCTGAATTGATTGGAGTCGGGGCTGATCTTTTGTTGCTTCTTGAAGCGTACTTTGAATTATATCTGCATAGCTCAATGAGTTATCCATTGAATAATCACCTCTTGTTCTGGTTCGTAGATTAATAAATTAATTTTGTTGCGCTCTATTACAAGTTGAAAAATTGGCTTTTGAAAATGTTTGATATAAATAGCCTGACTTACTGCTAAAAATAGTTGACGTGAGGGAAATCCTCTGAGAACTCACTCAAACCTTCTTCACCTTCAAGATAATCGAATAGAGTTTGAAGCGGTACGCGGGTACCCACGAATACTGGTGTACCTGACATAATATCTGGGTCAGTATGTACAATCTGACGAGCTAGTAGCGTATCGGACAGAGAATCGCTTAAAGTTTTTTGATTGTCCATTTTACTCTGCGGATGATATCAAATTTTAAATCGGTATTGTAACAATCGGCTAGATCGATATCCATTTTATTGCCAGACTCGTAAATTAATTGGTGGACTGTCGAGGAATGAATGGCGCAGCAGGTGCCAAACGGCGGTAAACCACTGGCGAACCTCGGTTGTAGAATCACCCCGATAACGACACAATAACCCTTCTGTCAGGCGGGTGACTCCCATTTTACTAGGTTCGCCGTTGAAGAGATCGCGAACTTCCATAACTAGATCTTTGCTCACTTCCGTACTAATCCAGGCAAGACTACCAACGATCGCATGTCCGGCTAAACTATGAGCACTATCGACCATTTCATCACCAGATAATACCTGTCGATCGATCCAAATTGGTCGGTTATCGCGGTATACTTCCGTTGCAGATTTCCATTCACCGTGGCGAAACTTTTCCCCTCGTGCAGTTCTGCCAAACCGATTGATTTCCCATCCCAGCCAGCTCCCTGTCGGGGCTAAATTGACCAGTAAGTGCTGGTGAAAGATTGCTTGGTCAAAGACGATGGTTTCTTGGGGTAGCCACTCTAGACAGGCATTGTCGCCGATATTGTGGACGATCGATTGAGTGGCGGGAGTGCCATTACTGCCGTAGATTTTACCCGCCGCCGCAGTGGTAATCACCGCGCGGGATTGGGGCTGAAGATCGATGTCGATTTGGAGTTTGTCCCCGCCGACAATCCCGCCCGCAGTGTGCAAAATTGTATTGTGGCAAATTGCTAGATCTTCAGGATAAAACGATCGTTGTACCTTCAGGGGCGCGGTGCCCTGATTTTGAATTAACTGGGTGTTGTGCTGGTGATGACGATAGGCTAGTTGCAGTCGTCCTTGCCAGCCAGGAAATGAGTCAGGCTTGCTCTGGATCATCAGCTTCTGCGTCATCGACTTCGACATCAATCATCGGTGCGTTTTCGAGCAAGAATTGTCTCGCTAGCCTGTCATATACGCCTGCACCAATGTATAGAGGGTAAGTGTTCATTCGACTATAGACCCAGATTAATTCCTCGCCCTCAAAAATCCGCACATCCTGAAATAAATTCTTGCACTTGGACTTGAGCGAATTTCCAGCATCTAACGCATCCGTCCATCGATCGAATTTACAGTCGTAGTCTTTTGCGAATACTCTAAACATCAAATTTGCAGTCTGGTTGTCAATTGTGAATTACGGCACGATTTTCCGCTAGAGCCTAATGCGGTGGAAAACAGATGGATTGCGGATTACCTGGCAATTCTAGTATGCTGGAACCATAATCGATTAATTTAATCAAGCTCCTACAATTATGTCTCTATTTCGGCCACTGATATCTATCTTGCTGGTGTTTATTTCTGTTTTTGTTGTGAGCTGTGGCGATGGCTCTCAAGCTAAGGCACCAACTTACAGCGCGGCACAACTAGCGCGAATTCAAACTACCACTAAAAATGTTACCGCATTAACCGATCGACTACCCGAACTCTCAGCAATGATTCAAAAGCGCGATTGGAATAACGTCAAATCCTTTATCCACGGACCGTTGGGTGATATTCGGATTCTGATGTCTGCTTTGTCCAGAGAGCTATTACCAGGTACCAAGGAAAAAGCTTTAGCAACCAGCAAAGAAATCTTCGTACATTTCAATAAAATCGATGAAGCCGCTGGCAACAACGACTACCCAGGCGCGATTCGCAACTACGGCGAAGCCATGAAGGATATCACAACTCTCTTCAATTTTGCTCCTAAAGCTTAGTTAGATCTGGAGTTCAATAGAGTTATTTATCTCTCAAAGTTTAGGGTAGGGGCAATGTCTTGTCGGTTTTTTTATTCGGAGGAAACCTCCGAATAAAACCGCCGCTTCATGAATTGCCCCTACCCTAAACTTTGGCAATTTAAGTCACTATCAACTATCAATTATCAACTATCAACTAATTAAAATGTCTACCAGCATTAATATCATCGGCTGCGGCATTATTGGCGCGACAATAGCGTATGAACTCAGTCAATCGAGTGAGTGCCAAGTCAATGTTTACGACTCACAGCAGCCACATCAAGCCGCTACAGGTGCGGCTCTCGGTGTGCTCATGGGCATTATCAGTCAAAAAGTCAAAGGACGCGCTTGGAACTTTCGCAAAGAGAGCATTACTCGTTATCAAAGTCTAATTCCCGAACTCGAAAAGCTCACCGGATTGAAAATTCCGTACAATGCTCAGGGCATTGTTAAAATTCTGCCACCTGAAGAAGATTTGACTAAGTGGGAGCAATTAGCCATTACCCGTACAGAGCAAGAGTGGCAATTAGAACTATGGAATTCACGCAAGGTTGCAACTAAACTCCCGCAAATTAATCGTCAATTTACAGGCACTGCTGTCTACTCACCCCAAGATTTGCAAGTAGATCCAGTTGCCCTCACCAACGCCTTGATCGCTGCGGCAAAGAAAAATGGTGTGAAATTTCATTTCGATCGATCGATCGACTCTATTACGGCAGACAACTCACTTAGCTGCGACATTTCTACATCTGACCAAGCAAAAATTACCAGTGATTGGGTGATCGTCACTGCTGGCTTAGGTTCAACTAGTCTACTCGCACCACATGCCCAAATTGAGATTCAGCCAGTCTTGGGACAAGCCTACCAAATTCGGCTACCCAAACCGCTAGGAAATCCAGATTTTCAACCAGTAATCATTTCTGATGATGTGAATATTGTCCCCTGTGGTGACAATGATTATTGGGTGGGTGCGACAGTCGAATTCCCTGTTGATGGAGTGATGAATGCAGATCCAGCAGCTCTAGAACGAATCAAGCAAATCGCGATCGATATCTGCCCGATCTTAGCAACTGGTGAAATTGTCCGCACCTGGCAAGGGTTGCGCCCTCGCCCCAATCACCGTCCAGCTCCAGTGATCGATCGAGTCGGTACCAATAAACGAGTATTAGTTGCAACTGGACATTACCGCAACGGGATTCTGCTTGCCCCTGCAACCGCTCGAATTATTAGCGATATGTTGGTGGTGCTTTAGTTCATAACCCGCCCGCGACTCAAGTGCGGGTTATTAGGTAAAGTCCACTTCAGTGGACTAGTAAATATTCAGTCCACTTCAGTGGACTTGAGCTAGTAGCCTGGGGATTGATCCCCAGGTGTTGTAGAGCGAAGCTAAGAATGAGCGCGTGGAGATCCTTTTCTCGAACTCACGTTAACTAAATACCAATAATATACTTCCGCCACTCCACATGAGTACCGTTATTCACATGATTGATCGCCTCGTAGTGAAGACTGCTGTGAGGACGACGGGGTTGATTCTTGAGCGGTAGATTGGCTTCCTTGGGCGTGCGACTGCCTTTTTTGACATTGCAGCGCATACAGGCTGTGGTCAAATTTTCCCAACTAGCGGCACCACCACGAGAGCGGGGAATTACATGATCTAGGGTGAGTCCATCCTCTCTACAGCCGCAGTATTGGCAGGTGTGGCTATCCCTATTCAGGATATTGCGCCGAGTTAAGGGAATCTCCCGATACGGCACTGTAACGTAGTGCCGCAGTCGAATTACCGTTGGGAGCGGAAAGTCACGGTGCAGAAATTTGCCATTATGTTCGATCGATTCTGCCTTCCCTTTGAGCATCAAGATCGCCGCACGTCGCCAACCAGTAATGTTGAGCGGCTCGTAGGAAGCATTTAACACCAGCACTTTGCTCATGTCTGCCTTGAGAATTGGAAACCTAATTTCCCAGATGCTAACACAGATTTCTCTGTGTAGATCCTCTCAACACTAAGCTCGACCCAATTCGGCAACATCTGTAGCTGACAATTCCCAGCCCAGAGCTGCGGCATTTTGTTCCACCTGAGCAACGGTTTTTACCCCTGGGATTGGAATTACCCCAGGCTGGCAGATCAGCCAATTTAGAGCCACCTGAGCGGGTGTTTTTGAGTACTGTTCACCCAGTTGACTGAGCTTATCAAATACTGGTTGTAATTTCTGCAAGCCATTCGCCTGAAACCGCTTGTCCATGCTCCGTGCCCCAGTGGGTAGGTTGGTGGCAGTATATTTGCCAGTCAGTAATCCCTGTGCCAGGGGGCTATAAGCTAAAATCGTCACACCCAATTCCCTGGCGGCATCCATCACCCCATTTGTCTCGATCTCGCGAGTGATTAGTGAATACCGCATTTGATTGACAGATAGGGGCACACCGCGCCGCGCTAATAATCGGTGGGCTTCGCGGAGCTGTTGGGCATTGTAGTTGCTGACTCCGACAGCTTTAATTCGTCCTTGCTCGACTTCATTAGCGAGAGCATTCATCAGCCCCTCTTGATTGAGAAATGACGGTGCTGGGAAATGCACCTGATACAAATCCATCGATGGCAATTTCAGCCGCTTGAGGCTAGCTGTCACCGCGTCAGCCACATCTTCCTTCCGAAACCGCCACGGTAAGGGCATATATTTACTGGCAATTTGAACATCCGCAGTGGTTTCCTTGATGAATTTGCCCAGCAACTCCTCTGACTTGCCCAAGCCATAGACCTCAGCCGTATCGATGAAAGTAATATTTCGCTCCAGCATCGCCTTAAATGCCAGCCGTAAGTCGCTTTCACCATAATCTTTGCCATAGCCCCAAAACAGAGAATCACCCCATGCCCAAGTACCAAAACCCATCGCGGTAACTTCAATACCAGTAGTGCCAAGAGTCGTAGTTGCCATGATTTAGAATGAGGAAGAAGAATATTCCTTAATTCTAACCAAAACACCACCACGCATTTTTACGCTACCTCGACGACTTCACCTGGAAAAATAGAATTTAGTGCTTCATAAACACCTGGGACAAGTGGAATTAAGTCAGGAAGACGATTGCTCTGTGCAACCATGACAACAATTGCTACTCCTGCGGCTTCTAAATTTTGTTGATGTCTTAAGTTTTGGTCTGTTGTCAACAGAATTGTAAAATTCTGTTCCGTCATTAACTTGAGTAATGCTCCATTCTTTGTGCCAGCCCAACCCATTTCTACCACAGTACGGATCGCATAATCTGAAAATTTGCGTTTTAGCGGGCGAGGAACACATTCATCAAGCAGGATTCGCATAATCTATCAGCATTTCTTGTGCTAATTGGAGAACTGAAACTGCTGCGATACGAGATACACTTGGAAAATGATCGAGGAATAGATCGATCGAATCACCAGCTTCTAAATAATCTAGTAGAGTTTTTACTGGCACCCTGGTACCTACAAAAACTGGAGTTCCACCCAAAATAGCTGGGTCGCTATGGATGATGATTGGTCTGGTCGGGATTGTACTTATCATAAGCCCACACGCTGTGCCTTCAGGTCTTCTATTTTAGCATCGCTCGATCGATGAATCCTGTGACATATTAAAGTACTTTAGTTAGGAACACCGTAATTGCCGATGTCTATGGTTCGATCGAACGATCTTGATTGGGAACAGCAGCGGGCTTGGGTCGAAATCGACTTGTCTGCATTGGCACATAATGTGCGTCAGATTAGAAGTTTACTGGCACCGAATACCCAGATTATGGCGGTAGTCAAAGCCGATGCCTATGGACATGGATCGATCGATATTGCCCATACCATTATCGCTGAAGGTGTGGAGTGGCTGGCAGTGGCGACGGTGACTGAAGGGATCGAACTCAGACAAGCCGGAATAATTGCCCCAATCTTGATTCTGGGTGGGGTAAATAGTGAAGTACAAGTACAAGCGATCGTCAAATGGGGACTCCAACCGACTATTTGCACGATCGATCAGGCAATCTTAGTCTCAAAAGCGATCGCTAAACTGCAACCTAGTGCAAAATTATCCGTCCAGATCAAGCTCGATACGGGTATGTCTAGATTGGGGGCAGATTGGCAGGAAGCGACCACTTTCTTTGAACAGGTTGTCCAGTTGCCATATTTGCAAATCAGTGGCTTGTACTCTCATCTAGCCACCGCTGACGAGATCGATCGAACTGTACTAGAGCTGCAACTTGACAGGTTTGAGCAGGCAACAACCGCAATTAGTGCCGCTGGACATTCTCTACCCATGCTCCATCTGGCAAATTCTGCTGGGATCTTGGTTGATGACAGGTTACACTACCAGTTAGTTCGACCAGGATTGATCCTCTATGGACTCTGCCCAGCCGCTCACTTGCAGTCGAAAATCGATCTTCAACCAGTGTTGAGCGTCAAAGCCAGAGTCAACCAGATTAAAGATATTGCAGCGGGAACGGGTGTAAGCTATGGTTATCGGTTTATTGCCGATCGAGATATCCGACTAGCAGTAGTTGATATTGGCTACGCTGACGGGATTCCCCGCCGCCTGTCAAATCGAATGCAGGTCATAATTCGAGGTCAATTGGTGCCGCAAATTGGCTCAATTACGATGGATCGAATCATGCTCGATGTCACACAGATTCCCGATCTCCAAGTCGGCGAAATCGCCACGATTTTAGGAAGAGACGGTAATGTCCAAATTACTGCCGATGATTGGGCAAACGAACTAGGCACCATTTCTTGGGAGATTCTGTGTGGCTTTAAAGGAAGATTACCAAGGGTGGGAATTTCAGATTGATGGCGCACTCACACCCAGCCGAAACCCTAACCCCTAAAGCCTAAAGCCTAAATATCAAGAATTACGAAAAATCCCAGTTTTCAGCAGGGAAAATAGTGTATATGTATTTAGGTAAGTAGCATTTATCAATGTTAATCAATATAGAAGGCAAGGAGGCAATCGCGAGTGGACGAGTCCTATCACACTTATCTCAACCGCGTGGCAAAAATGACCCTACCCGCCACCTATGAGTCTCAGGTCAAAAATATTCAAGAATCACCTAAGTTCAGATTGATGGCGGATGGGAGTCGAGAACCAGTGTCTTTTCCTGGTTACTCGATCGTTACACCACCAGGGGCGGCAGATCCAGCTAATGCTGGAGTTTATATAGATTTGGCTGCATGTCAGCAACAGCTTGTCAAACAATTAGAGCCAGATTTATTGGTGCTGGTAGCTCCAGCTAGTTTTCACTTCACTCTAGCTGACTTGATTTGGGACAGTGCTTATCGGATGGCAATTGATGCCAAGCCTGATTTTGAGCGCAAATTATTCGATCGAATTGAGGATAGTTTCAAAATCTATCAGAGTTCAGTTGTCGAAACCAAGCCAATTCGCTGGCAAATTATGGGATTGACGGTCAGGCCTCGCGCGATCGAGGTAAGCTTGGTACCCAAGGATGAGCATAGCTATAACCAGATTATCGCTTTTCGACGGGCTATTTATCAAAGTTCGAGTTTGATTTCCTTAGGAATCGAGCAGCAGTACTATTTTACAGCCCATACGACACTAGCTTATTTTGGCAACGTCAATCAGGAGATCGATCGCGCTCGTCTGAGCAATACGCTGCAAGAGTACAACATGCACTGGCTCGATCATCCCCAGGAGATTCTCCTCGCCCAAGGGGAATTGCGGAAGTTTACAGATATGTATACTTACGATCGAGAACCACATTATCCGATCGTCCAATTGTAATACATCGCAACCGCCAATAATGTTTAGGCAATTTCGATCGAATTTTGCATAACGTTTAGAGTCTTACCCAATCAATCGGGTACGGATCTTAAATTATTGGCGTAGCGTATGTACGTTCTCCACCCCCACAGTCGCCTCACTCCTTTTTACGCTGTCTACATCCAGCAGCAGTGGAGATTAAACCCAGAGAGTCTAACCCAAATAGCTCAAATTTGTAGTAGTTATTTACCAGAACCACTGATCGATCTTCGATTGACGACAGTAGAGCGATATGTGCATGAACAGATAGCTTTAAATCACGATCTAACCAATCTAGTAAATTCGGACAAAATGGCGATCGAGATATGACATCTTCCATTGCCCAGGTACAATGCCAGGGTAATCAATGTAAGTTTGCTTTGATGCCAACAGTCATACCTAAATTAACCAAAACTCCCTGATTTGACTAATACTTTTAAATACGATCCATCCCTAACTTAAGTAGGGATTTTTTGTGCATAAAAATTTGTTTTCAACCCAATTAACTTGTGAATTCAATCTTGGTAAATCGAACAAGTGGGTAAAGCAGTTTTTAAAAAGATCGGTTTTGTATTTTCGCCACGGGTGCAGCCAGATATTAATTTAGCTAGATATTTTAAATACTGGGTTCCGATTCTCACAATTCTCTCTATTTTCGTAGATACTTTATCTAGTCAAGCTCAATCAGCACCATCGACTAAACCAGATATCAAAGTATCTGGAGAAGCATTGTTTGGTGTTACTAGTTATGCTGGCGTGATCCCAACCAAAGATCGATCGAATAGTCAAGTCGTGTTTGACAATCGGCTCCGCATCAATATTGAGACTAAATTCACGCCGGAAGATCGACTCAAAATCAAACTAGAAACGGGGAATTCTACCCCGCTCAATCAAAAGATTACAGGTACGAATATGACTCGGCTCGGCTACGATGGGGCGAAGAATAACGTTAGTTTATCACTACTTCAGTACCAATTTCCACTGAGCGATCGAACTCAAGCAATCGTGGAGATTACAGGCAGTGGTTATAGCGATAGTCTCGACAATTTTTCCCCGCTGGCTAGCTCGTCCACTGGCGCCATCTCTCGCTTCGGGCGATACCAGCCGATTTACCGCCTCAGTAATGATGGCACTGGCTTGACGATCAAACACCAGTTTTCTGCCCAATGGAGTGCCACTGCTGGCTATACGGTGCCCAGCATTACGGCGGCAGATTCTGGTGGCGGGGGTTTATTTGGTGGCGCGAATGCTGCCATCGGACAGATCAAATATGCACCGAGCAAAGCCTTCAAATTGGGGCTGACGTATGCTCGATCGTACCATCCGAATGGAACTGGTGTCTCTGGTTCTACAGGCAGTCTGACGGCGAATAACCCCTTCGATGGTGCAGCGACTACGGCTCAACATTATGGAGTGAGTGCTAGTTATCAACTAGAACGAGATATCACAATATCCGGCTGGGCTGGCGTAACTCAAGCACAAACAGCTAATAGACAAAAACATGACCAGTCTAATCATTTTGCTGTGAGTTTAGCAGTAAATAATTGTGGTGGTCAAGGCAATACCCTCGGCATCATCGTCGGTGTCCCGCCAAAATCTAATCAAGATCGAGATCCCTCACTGCATTTAGAAGCAATCTACAAGCTGAAAGTAACTGAAGATATCGATATTACTCCTGGCATCCTGCTGATTACTAGTCCCGAACACGATCGATCTAATTCACCAATTTGGGTAGGGACAATTCGGACTACCTTGAGATTTTGAAGATTTGCATAAATAGCTAAAAGTCACCCAATTACTCAGTAAATGAAGCCGTGAATCTATGAACAATCTAATTTTATGGTTGATGGGCGATACCATCGGTGGACAGATGATTGCTGGTTGGAATTGGCTGTGGCAAATACCGCCGGAGCCAGCAACAGCAACAAGTAAAACTAGCGATGATATCACCCTGGAACATGCGACACAATTACTGGGATCGATCGCATTGCGAGTTAATCAAATGCAAAAGGTGGTCGAGCGAGTTCGATCGATCGCTAGAGAGATTCAACGCCAATATGAGCTAAAATGTCAAGAGCATCAGGAATTAATCGGAATTGTTTTAGAATATCAGCGATCGAATGATCCGGTTGAAGCCAGGCTAATGATGGCAAAAGCAATCGGCATTGAACGAATTTTGCCAGAATTAAAAGTGCGCCTAGAACGCGCTCAAGAAATGTTGATGAATGTGAATGAATGTCATATTCAGGAGCAGGCTAAATTATCTTTATTGGAGATCGAAATGGAAACGATCAAAGCTTGTATGGCGATGAATGAGTCGATGGGCAGCGATTCCACGATCGATAAGTTTCAGGATCTGACTAATCTGCAAGACAAGTTTCAAAATGTCCAAGCTGAAATGGAAGATCGCTATCAGCAGATGCAGGTAATGAGCCAACTCTCTCAGCCAGCAAACGGCATATCCGACGAACCAATGAGTATTCAAGATATTGACAGTCGGATTAAATCACTGGCTGGATAAACTTATTTCAACTCAAATGAATTAATCATTGCCATTGCTGTTTCTAAATATTGATAATATCGATCGGGCGTGGCTTTATAGGCGATGATATAGGCATTACCTCGATCGATCGTCCAAACTTCGAGATTTTTAATCAGGAGTGATTGTTCATCTTTACCAGTGTAAACAACTAGCTGTGCTGGCTTATTAGCCAAAATCATTGAACTAGATTCAATAATTTTGGCATCTGGATAGTACTTTTTAACCTCGCTAATTGCAGATTGAGTATAGCTTGATAGCTGAATCTGAGGATTAGTCAATTTTTCGATCCGAACTGAGATATTTTCTTGGTATTTGTCAGCGGCATTTTGCTTGGGGCTGGTGAAGACAACATGTTCACCAGTCATGATATTGAGCGCATTATCCTTTTGCCAATTTTTGGCATACTTAATCTTTAGCTCTTGCTCTATGTGTATCTGCCATTTAGGATCGGCACTAATAACTGGTGAAATTAATTTAGTTGATGCTACCGTTGGCGAGTTATTTGCCGCTAATAATTTAATCACGCCAGCTCCTACTAATAAGGTACAAACAGCCCCTGCAAAAATCAAATATGGATTGAATTGACTGGGCTTGCTCACGGGTAATTGAGCCAGTGCAAAAGACTGAAGATCTGCTAACACTTCCATTCCCGACTGATAGCGATTGCGATAATCAGGACGCACCATTCGATCGATGATCTTGACCAATCGAGCATCAATTTTCACGTCATCTCGCCATTGAAATTCATAGCTATCCTCATCTCGCTTGATTGGAAATCTACCAGTCAGAGCTTGAATTGCGATCGCACCCACTGCGTAAATATCACTATTGAACTGGGGTAAGTCATGCTCTTGTTCATAGGGAATATAACTCGAACTATTGCAATTGACTAAGTTAGGAGAATCAATGCTTCCCAGATCCTTGACGGCACTAAACCCAATTAAATTAAAGCTGCCATCGTCATCACGACGAATAATATTGTGGGGATTGATATCTTGATGAATATAATTAAAGCTATGGACAAAACACAGGATTCCAACTAAATCCATCAAAAAATCAAATACCTGTGTTTGATTCCAAATCTTTCCTGGCACTAGTTCTTGACTGAGTAGTTTTCCCTCGATATATTCACGTACCAAATATCGATGCCCATCTGCCTCAAACTTAGCCACTACTGATGGTATCTGCGGATGTTGCCCAACTCGATCGGCGATTGATACGTGAGCGTCAAATACCGCTGTAATTAGTGCAGGACTTGATTCACTGTTATTTGTCGATTGAATTTCCTTGACAACGTATAGTGGCGAATTGTTCGTATAGTCTTGCTTCTGAAAAACCCGATCGATATCTTGCGCTAAATAAGTAATTCCCGATCTACCTAGTCCTAGAACTTTGACTATTTGATAATGAAGATGCAGGATATGATTGGACATGTAGCAATCCTTAGGCAGTTGACAATTGATAATTGATAGCTAAACCATAGCACCTTAAATTTATAAATCCAATACTCAAGTGTATATTTGCGATAATTGTTGCGATCTAGATCACAATTTGGCTAATACATCTAGCTGAATTGCCATTGCTAAATTCAGTATATTGACTGCCTACAACTAATAATAATTATTACTAGCAGTGCTTATAATAGTCAGTAAATTAATGGCAATTTGGATTCATTAGAGTCAGAATCGTATCCACACATCATGTTAAAAATGCTATCCTCAATCCGTGCTTTTGGTGGTGTTGTGCTAATCAGTTCGATGCTTGTCCTCGATCCTCAAGTGACACCGCCGAGTCAAGCTCAACCTAGCCGAAAGTTTCAGTGTGAACTGGTAGCGGGAATACCTACTACAGTGGTGAAAACGGTTCGGGGAAATATTCCCACAATCCACTGGGTCAAATCTTTTACGGGACGTTACAATAATGTCAATCAAAGATGTGCCGAAGTATCGATCAGACTCGACAAGTTCGATCGCAGTGGTAAGCTAAAATTTATTCGCACTGGCAATGTCAATAATTATCCAGTCCTGTGCGTGGATACAGGTGTAAGCGGCAATACTTGCCCGATGACCAGTGTATTAGTGACTCTACCCAAAGGTAGTGATGCTAGTCACATCCTCCAACAAATGCTCGATCTGCGTGCCCGTGCTGCTGGTAAAATAATCCAATTGAGCGGTAAACAATTGGTCAGCTATCGCAATGGCGATGCCTATGTTAATATCGAACGACTATTGGGCGAATAATTGCGTCAGAATAAGCCAAAAAACAATTTTACGACTCAGGTGGTCAACACGATCGCGATCGTGGCTGTAGGTGCATTTATCAGCCATCTCTTGTGGCGCATACTCATCCCCAATCCTAGCTATATTGCCAAAACGATCGCAGTCAGAATCGATGGTGCCAATACTGGCTCTGGCGTAATCATCCAACACCAAGCAGACCGATACACTGTCTTGAGCAACTGGCACGTCGTCAGTAGTGGCGGCAAACTCATATCACCTCAGCCACTGACAATTCAGACTGTCGATGGTCAAAAATATCCTGTTTCGGCAAAAAAGATTGCTAGAGTTGGTAAACTAGATTTAGCTACTTTAGAATTTCAGAGCAAGCGGCGTTATCCGACAGCCTCGATCGGTAATTCAGACAGTCTAAGCGAAGGTGAATTACTCTACGTGTCTGGCTGGGCAGATCCTAGTCCCCAATTTTTCACCCGCACCTATCAGCTCCTGATTGGTAATCTGTCAGGGCGAATCGAGCAGCCTCAAGACGGTTATGCTCTAGTATATACAATCAGTGCCCTACCAGGCATGAGCGGTGGCCCAATCCTCAACAGTCGCGGCAATCTAGTCGGCATCAACGGACGCGCCACAACTGATCTCCGCACCGGAACTGTTAATTCCGTCCTCGGCATCGATATCAATCGCTATCTTCGTCAAAAAGATGATTTACATAGTCACGTAGGGGGTGTTACTGCGCCTGTCTTGTCGTTTTCTTATGCGGGGGGAACCCCCGCATAAAAACGCCGCAGCATAACGCACCAAACCGCGACACCGTAAAAATTTGTTCATAGCTGCAACATCAATGTATTCCGATAACCCAAGTAAGCAAATTTCATTTAATTTAGTCGCACTCTGTGTGTTTGCGATGACTATCTCCAGTTTAGTCACACCATTACTAAATATCTCCTCAACACTACCAATTCTAATCATCTTTGCGATCGTTGTAATTACCACACTCGATGGTTTCTTTCTGCAAAGTGCCGCCGCGACGATTTTAGTAGATGCGATCGCTAGTACTAATCCAGCCTACCGTCAACGGATTGTCGAACATGAAGCTGGACACTTTTTAGTTGCTTATCTCCTCGATATTCCGATTACTGGATACACCCTCAGTGCCTGGGAATCATTCAAGCAAGGGCAGTCCGCGTTGGGTGGCGTGATGTTTGCTCCGCCACCAGCAGATATCTCTAGTCAATTACTCCAAAAGTATTGCACTGTTTGGATGGCGGGAATTGCCGCCGAAAAATCAATTTATAGTAAATCTGAAGGTGGCACCGAAGATCTGCAAAAATTGCGAGGCGTATTATTTTTGGCAGGTAAACAACAGCAGGAAATAGTCAATCAAGAAAATCTAGCTATACTTCAAGCGAAAGTATTAATCAAAGACCATTGGGCAGCTTATCAAGCCTTAGTAACTGCGATGGGAAATCGAACGGCGGTGGTTGATTGCTGTAGTCAGATCGATCGACTTAAAGTATAGCCATCCTACTCCCTTTCCGCCAGAAAAATATAGATCATGCTTCTACCTTATTACTTGCCCGAAGTTAAATAATTGATACACTTTGCACGGTGATAATTTGAGTTGTTGTAGCCGATGTTTTGCATACTCACAAATTTTTTGGAGCAAAAGATTCAGCGGCAAAAGATTTGATAATTTTGGCTTTTAAGTCAGGGGGTGGCGTGACTGGAGACAATCCTTGCGGCAATGTATCATAAGCGGATTGTAGCGCATCTACTTCTGCCTGAAGTTCAGGATTGTCAGCCAGAGCAGCTTCAAATTGATTAAGCTCTGATTCGGTGAGATTACCCAAAACATAGCTAGCCGCTAATATTTGTTCTTCTGCTGAGATCGATTTAGCCATAGGTTTATCGTTCGATCGATCTAAATAGGTAGATGCAATTATTGGTAAAATGAGCTGCGACTGGAACCCGCCTGGTGAGCATTGCCCACCCGACAGCAGATCCTCTATTTAATTAAACCCACCCAGTTTACGATTGCAACAGTTGACGTAATTTGATTAATCCTTGACGCATCCGAGTTTTGACAGTTCCCAATGGCAAATTCAGTTGCATAGCGATAGCTGATTGGCTGAGATCGTGATAGTAACTCAGCTCTAACACATCTCGCTGCTGTTGACTCAACATCGCTAAAGCCTGAAGTACGCTGGTTTGCTGTTCGGATTGAATCGCCCAGTCTAATGGGATGGGTAAATTGGCTTCGGAAACAACGATCCGCTGTAATCGCTCGATTGATTTTTGCTCGCTCCGCCGACTTCGCAATTTATCGATGGCTCTCGATCGAGTAACCAAGCACAGGTAGCTACTTAACTTAGCACGAGTTGGGTCAAATTTTGCCTGTTTCCAAAAGCTTAAAAATACATCTTGGGTGAGATCTTCAGCTCCATCCCGACAGTCGAGCAACTTCAACGCTAAAGTGTATACTAAGCCACCATAGCGATCGTAAATAATACTTAGGGCATGTTGATTACCTTGACGCAAACTGGAGATTAAATCTACATCAGTAGCATCAGAACGAATTTGGTTCATTTGACCAGCCTTGACTCAGGAATAGGCTAACCAAACTATATACCTTTAGCGATCGCTGATTATGCAGTAACACAAGTTTCTTCACGATCTGAAGATCGTCCAAAAGCAGATCAGTAGAGAATATTCCGATCTGCTTTTGGGTGAATTATCCTGACTAGCTCAATCAAAACACTGGGCTTAGTGAAAACATTTGGGTCATCTTACTTTTTCGAGTAATATTTACCAGACTCATAGTAGTCGCCTTTGCTGTAATCGTAGCCTGTGTCATGAAACTGCTCATAATTATTACTGTCAGTATCAGGATAGTAGTTACCCTTTTGATCCCAATAGTCACCCCGACTACCGATGTAAATATGGGAACCATCACTCAGCTTATGATAATGATATTTTCCGTAATATGACTGACGGCGATTATCGCGAGACTGCCTTTTCGAGTAATATTTACCAGACTCATAGTAGTCGCCTTTACTGTAATCGTAGCCCGTGTCGTGATACTTTTCATAATCATTATTGTCAGTATCAGAATAGTAGTTACCCTTTTGATCCCAATAGTCACCCCGACTACCGATGTAAATATGGGAGCCATCACTCAGCTTATAATAATGATATTTTCCGTAGTATGACTGACGACGATTATCTCGACGCTCTTTGCGATCGTTTCGACGATCGTTATTACCATCTCGATCTCCGGCTACGGCAGGAAAAGACAATCCAATTGTAGCTATTGCTAAGGCAAGTGCGAGTAAAGATTTAGATTTCATCTTGGATATTCCTCTGATATTATTGATGTGGATTAGATGCAACAAGATTGTCGTAACAGCCAGCTAATATTCGATCGAGTTAGCAGGCTAATTGGTTGCTTGTCTATAGTACGAAAGTCAATTGCAAATGGATTTATTTTTAATTCACTCCAGTGCTAGAAAAAACATCCCCGACTTCTCCAACTCGACTTTAGCCATTAGAGGAGAAAGCGAGCGAGAAATGGGAGGAAAATGGAGTAGAGTCAACCAATTGTGGTAGGCTCTACTCCATTTTGAATTTAAAACAGATGTATACTTTAGCAAAAGAAGTGTCAGAAGT